>JBBRUE010000053.1:0-15144 GCA_038248085.1 Myxococcales bacterium
CCGGCCGATGGAGTCGTCGTTGGTGCCATGGCCCCGGCCGATGGAGTCGTCGTTCGTGCCATGGCCCCGGCCGATGGAGTCGTCGTTGGTGCCATGGCCCCGGCCGATGGAGTCGTCGTTCGTGCCATGGCCCCGGCCGACCGAGTCGTCGTTCGTGCCGTGCCCGCGACCGCACGAGTCGGCGTTGGGATCACGCTTGTGGTCAGCGCCCGTCGGCTCGTGGCGCTCGAGCGCGACCGTCTGCGGCTTGAAGGCCTCGAAGCTGCTGGTGCGACCCGTCTTGGCGTTGATCGCATCACCCAGCGGGACGGAGGGCCGGGTCACCTGCATCGTCGGGGCTGACGCCTTGGGAGCGGGACGCGGCGCACTGGGCTGCGGCAGGATCTTGATCGTCATGGGTCATTGTCGGCCAGAAGCCCCCCCAGTTCACGAGCGGAAAGGTGCGACACGTGGGTGCAGCGCCCGTGCAGATCCAGGGGGTTGGTTCCCGCGCGGGGGGAATGCACGTCGAATTCGACACGAAATGAGGCGCGCGCTGTCAACGCACCTTCCATCGCGGAGGCATTTCCCCCGGAGAAAGTGTCTTCAGGTCAGCGCGAACGCTTCAGCGATACGTGTTGCAGGTCTTCGCCACCGCGCACTCGCCCTGTGGTTGCCGAGCGTGCCCGACTTCATCGGGCGAGAGCAGGTACCGCCGCGAGGTCAGTGCGCACTCTCGAGCGCGCGCAGCCGCTTCTCGTGGTCGTCGAGGCGTCCCTCGTTGGTCGAGCGCGAATCGAGTGCGACCTTCACGGCGCGCGTCATCATGACCATCTGCTGAGCGAGATCTCGCAGCGTGATCTCGATGACCTCGAAGCGCTGATCAGCATGCTCCCGACCCTGGCGCAGTTCGTCGCGGATGCCCTGCGTCTCGAGCGTCTGCGCCTTCTGGCCGTCCCTGATTTCCTGGAGGATTCTCACGGTCAAGTCCGTCGGTTCCATGCAGACAAGACTAGCAGCCGGGTCCGACGACTCGCCAACGCGGCCTCGACCTGCCTCGACCTGCTCGACCTCCCTCGACCTGCGCTATGCCCGCAGCAATGAACCCGTACGCCGACTTCCTCGAGGCCTTCCCCGTCGGTCGTCGCGTCGGCCCGGTGAAGGCCGAGGACGTGAAGAAGATGACCGCGCTGGGCGTGCCCGCGGTCGTGGCGGAGTTCCTGGTGTCGCAGGGCCTGGCTTTCTACGCGGGTGATTTTCTCGCGACGACGCTTCCTCACTGGCACACGGCCGCGCTGGTGGCGGCGAAGTTGAAACCGGCCGAGTGTTTTCCGTTTCTCCGGACAGCGCTCGGGACGCTTCTCTTCCTCAAGAAGGATCGCGTTCACCAGCTCGATGCCTTCAGCGGGAAGGTCTGCGCGACGAAGTGGGGGCTCGCGGACTACCTGAATGTCTGGCTGACGTTCGACGCCTGCCTGATCGAATCGCTCGATCGCGACGTCTACGAAAGATTCGCTCGAGGCAGCGCGACGCTCGCCATCGACGAGTACTTCGTGATCGAGCCGCACCCCACCGGTGCCTACAAGGTCGCGATGGGCCTGACCGGTCGCGCCAGCAACAAGCAGTACACGGCGGGCGTCGCAACCTGGCGTGTCCCGACGCAGGCGGCGGCGAAGGCCCCTGCGAAGCGCGCGGCGACGAAGGGCAAGGAGGCCTCGTCGGCGATCGTCGATCCGAACCTCAAGCTGGCGATCCTCGAAGCCTTGATTCACGACGGGCACCTCGCGCTCGCCGACCTGGAGCCCGCCGATCCCGAGCAGCGGGACGAGAAGATCCGGAAGCACTACCTGAAGCTGCCGCTCGCTCCCGAGCAGTTGGCCCAGGTGAAGACGCTGCGGTGGGGCGGCGGCATGCAGATTCAGCACGCGATCTGGCCGGAGTGGGACGGGGAAGACGACACCTTCGACCTCCGCGACCTGAAGGGCATCGAGCTGCTGGGGAACCTCGAAGTCATCTCGTTCGTCAGCGCGTTTGCCGTGGACGACCTCGAGCCGTTGGCCGCGCTGCCGACGTTGAAGAAGCTCGCGCTCCCGAGTGCGTACCGCGGCAACGTCGTGGTGAAGCAGCTGAAGAAGCGCGGTGTCACGCTGCGGTGAGTTGGACAGCGTGGCGTGCGAGCCGGAAGGCGTCGACCGGCAGGAAGCCTACCGGAGCGAGAACACGGTCAGCCGCGACGCGCCGGAGAACAGCAACACCACGTGCACCTCGGGCGCGCCCGTCGCCGAGGTCGAGTCGACCCGAATCGCCTTGAAGCTGTTCTGCAGCACCGTGCGCTGCGCCGCCGGCACCAGGCTGCGCGCGTTCCACCCGTCGAGCAGCGTGTTCACCTGGCCCGGCGTGAGCGCCACACCGACGGTGCCCGTCACGCCTGACTGGCGCAGCCAACCGCGGGCAGCGAGGTCAGCCGTCACGTTGCGGTTGTCGAACAGACCGAACGCCGCGAAGGTCACCGTCTTGCCCGCGGGCGGAGTGACCAGCGCGAGCGCCTGGGTGAGCGCGGTGAGGTCGTCCGGCGAACCGAACAGCGCCGGAACCTGGTTCGGCAGGCCACAGCGGTTGACCTGGCGGTAGGTGCCGCAGTCACCGAAGTCGGTCGCGCCGATGGACGTCGCGGCGAGGCACGTACGAACCGGCTCGGTGCAGCTCGCCGAGGGCCACGCCTGGTAGGGATCGCCGGTCGTCACCTGCACGGCCTTCACCGCCGCCGTGAGCAGCGCTGTCTTCGTGCGCAGCACGCCGGTGGTCGCGGTCGCGACGAACTGCACCCGCCGCCCCGCCGCCCCGTCATCGAGCCCCGAGCGGAGCGCGTCGAACGTGAAGTCGACGTTGTATTCGCCCGGCGGCGTGCGGGCCGAGAACTGCGCGCCGTTCGAGACGCGGGTGAGCAGGGAGACCGCCGTGCGCGCCGTGGTGCGGTAGGTCAGCCCACCCCGGGCGAACACGGGCGCGACCTCGGGCGTGGGCAGCATCACGCGCGTCGAGCCCGCCATCGAGGTCAAGCGAGGGGCGAGGTCGATGCCCAGCGTGATGGCCTTCCTCGCCCCGACCGGCGTGAGGTTGACGAGCAGCCGCAGGCCCGAGAGCACGGTGTTCAGCTCGCTCATCGAATCGAACGAGACCTCGAACGTGCGCGCACCCGTCAACGTCGCCTGGCCGAACGCATCGTCGGGCACGAAGGAAAAGACAGCCGAGAGGTCCTGGCTCGCCGTGCCTCGCAGCACCCAGCGTCCCGCTCTCGACTCGAGGGTCGGCTGGAGGGCGACGCTCAAACCGCCGCCCGTCGCGCGAACCTCCCGGGTCAGCTCGGCGTCGGTCGTGCCTTCACCCTGCAGCTCGCCGTCGTCGATGACGGACTCGGAGACACCGCAGCCGAGAAACCCAACCAGAGCCAGCGCACCGAGGCGGTTCATGCAGCCGGCCTACCTTGCCCGACACGAACCCACAAGGCCCCCTCGGTTCAGCGGGGCCGCAGCGTGCCCAGCCCGCCATCGACTCCGAAGACCTGGCCGGTGACCCAGCCCTGGCTGGCATCGAGGAGCCAGTCGATGAGACTCGCGACGTCGTCCGGTTCGCCGATTCGTCCGAGGGCGTGCATGGCCTGGCTGGCCTTGAGGGCGGCCTCATTGCTCACGATGCGCTCGGCGAGGGGCGTGCGCACCAGGCCTGGAGACACGACGTTGATGCGCACGTTGCGGGGCGCGTAGGTCGCAGCAGCCGAGAGCGCCAGGCCCGCGACGCCGGCCTTCGCCGCCGCGATGGCGTCGTGGTTGGCCAACCCGACCCGGGCCGCGGCCGACGAGAGGAGCACCAGCGAGCCTCCTCCCGACTTCCCCATCGCCGGAGCCGCGGCGCGCACCAACGCGAAGGCCGTTCGCAGGTTCGTTGACAGCACGTCGTCCCACTCCTCCGCTGACGTGAGGTGGGCCGGCTTGAGGAGGATGGACCCCGCCAGGTTGACGGCGCCATCGAGACGGCCATGTCGCTCGACGGTGCGGGTGATGGCGTCGCTCACGGCGCCGAGGTCGCGGGCGTCGAGGGGGCTGACCTCACCGCCCACCTCTCTCGAGAGGGCCTCCAGCCGTCCGGCGTCACGACCCGCGAGCACCAGGGTCGCGCCGCGTTTCTGGAGCCTGCGGCACAAGGCCGAGCCGATGCCCCCGGCTGCACCGATGATGAAGATGACGGAAGACTTCGACGCCGGGGGTTCCATGAGGTCGCCTCTGATGCAGCCGGGAGTTCAGTTGAACGCCGCGAGGAAATCTTCCGCGCTGAGCAGCCCGGGGTCGGGCGCCTCGCCTTCCCACTCGAAGTCCTCGAAGTAGCGCGCCACCGTGACTGGGTCGTCTGGCAGCCCGGTCACGAGTTCCAGCGTGGGCGGCGCGAGGAGCGGCCGAGGCTCACGTGGCAGCACGGAGGGCCTCCACGATGGCCTCGAGGGTCTCGGCCCCGCCGGCGATGGCGCCTTCGACCACGGCCTTCCGCTTCTCGGCGGCGACCACGAAGGTGCACGCCTCGAAGCCCTGGGCGCAGCAGCGCAGCTCGCGCGCGGCGAGGAGCTTGTGGGCGAGGTGCTCGCAGATCGCCTCCATCAGGCCCTCGACGAGGTGGCACCGGGGCAGCTCGCTGTGCCCCACCGCTTCACCGACGGCGCTGCGCTCGAGCGTCAGGCCGAACAGGCCGTGCCGAGAGGGGGTGAAGTCGAAGCGCAAGGTGCCCAGGCCGCGCGCGCGCGCCCACTGGCTGACCAGCTCCATGGCCTCTTTCATGGGGAGCTCGCGCAAGGTGGTGTTGCGCTCCTCGAGCAGCGCGGCCTCGAGATCCACCACGGCGTGGCGGCCCCACTGCCAGCCCCACTCGCGCATGAAGCCGGGCCAGGCCCGGGGCGCGACCTTGAGCCAGGTCTGGTGAAGCGCGGTCACGAAGCTGGTGTCGAGCGAGAGCACCCGCCGCCCGGCCTCGTCGCGCTGCACGCCCAACGTCTCTTCCCGGGGCGCGAGCTCTGCCTGGAGCGGGGCCGCGAAGCCGGCCGGGAGACCCGCGCGGGGGCCGCCGAACGACTGGCGATTGACGAGGAGGAAGACGCGATCGTTCGCCGGGGCGCGCACCAGCTCGATCTCCACCTGCTGCGCGCCGAACTTGAAGTCGAAGAGGTAGGGGAACCGATCCAGCGGGAGCGAGGCGCTGAAGAAGGCGCGCACCCGGCCCTCGAACTCGGGCGTGGCGGTGCAGGGGGCGATGCGGCGGAAGAAGTTCTTCCCCAGCACCTGGGCCCGATCGAGCCGTGCCAGCCGCGACTCGGCGAGGTTGTAGCGGAGCACCTTGCCCTCGGGGTCCAGGCAGATCACCCCGATGGGGTGCGCGTCGAGCTCGGTCTCCGACAGCGTGGGGATCTGCAGCGCCTCGAAGGGCGCCGGTTCAGCGCGGGGTGCAAAGAGGAAGGGGTCGTCGGGCATGGCTGCTCCTCCATCAACGTTAAACAAACCTTTAACAGTGTATAATGCCGACCCTTGGTGGCGACCGACGAATTGATGACCTGAAGCCCCAACTACGGCCAGAGGAAGAAGGCCGCCTGGGTCTACCTGAGCGCCACCCTCGAGACGGCCACGTAGGGGGCTGAGCTCGCCGCGGGCGACGGACCCGGAAGAATCTACGTCGTGGAACCGACCGGCCTGATTGAGGACGACCCCAACCTGACGGACAAGAAATTCCCGGGCAATCCGACGAAGTCGTACCGCTCGCGACAGCCGCTGCGGGTCACCGGCGAGATCACGGATTGGCAGGGCACTCCCCCGAAGCGCTCAAGGCCATGAAGGACAACGTCGAGCGGCTGAGGCGATTGGGTGTCGAGGCCATCGACGACTGAGTTGCTGCGCTGCGAACTGGCTCAGGGGCTCGTCGCGCTGAACCGATTTCGCGGGGTCGAGACCGCGGTCGTCGCGAAGTCGGCGGCGTTGTCCTGCAGGTCGCTGCCGAGACGCTCGAGGCCGGTGTCCTGGTTGGTGCTCGTGGTGTTGTTGTGCGGGTTGAGCGCGGGAGTGCCCTCGCAGAGGTAGGCCGTCGAGCAGGTGGTGAGCGCCGCCAGCGTCGCGGCATCGAACTGGAAGCAGAGCGCGTCGACGACCAGCGCCCCGTGGCGAAGCACGAGGCTCCCGGAGTCGAGGAGGCCCGTCGCGTAGGTGCCATCGCCGGCGGTCGTGCCGTTGTACCCGCTGTTCGTGATCAGCAAGTGACCGCGCGCGGGGACCACCTGCCCGGCGCCGGCGAAGCGCCCGGCCTCGATGTTGGCCGTGCAGGTGCCGACCGCGCTGCGGAAGCCGAGCGTCCAGGTGCTGTCGAAGGTCACCGGCGCATTGCCCGGGTTGTAGAGCTCGATGAACTCGTCGTTGCCGCCGCTGTCGCCGCGCGTCTGGACCTCGTGGATCAGCAACGTCTCGACTCCGCCGCCGCCGGTTCCGCCCCCCGTCGCGCTCCCTCCACCAGTCGCGCTGCCTCCGCCGCCGCCGGTCGCGCTGCCTCCACCGCCGCCCGTCGCGCTGCCTCCACCGCCGCCCGTCGCGCTACCTCCACCGCCGCCGGTCGCGCTGCCTCCACCGCCGCCGGTCGCGCTGCCTCCACCACCGCCGGTCGCGCTGCCTCCACCGCCGCCGGTCGCGCTGCCTCCACCAGTCGCACTGCCGCCGCCAGTCGCACTGCCCCCACCGGTCGCGCTGCCTCCGCCAGTCGCACTGCCTCCACCGGTTCCGCGGCCGCCCGAGTAACACCGGCCCGCAGTGCACTGGCCTCCGAAACAATCGTTGGCGAGGCCGCACTGCCGCCCGTCGAAGCAGCCGCCGCAGCTCGGGCCACCGCAGTCCACGTCGGTCTCGGTGCCGTTCTTCTCACCGTCCACGCATGACGGCAGGGGCGCGGTCCCTCCGCAGGCGCCGAGCAGACACACCAGCGCGGCCAACAACGCGATCTTCGTGGGCCATTCGAACTTCGTCACCATGAGGGGAGAGACACCCCAGCCCGGCCCCGGTGCGCACCTTTCCTTCGATCAGCCCCCACCGAATAGGCTCAGTCCCCCTCACAGGCACGCGGCGAACACCGTGCCGTCGATCGCCGAACACGTGCGCCCGTTGCTGCACGCCCCGCTCACCCCCAGCGGACAGAACGGCTTGCAGGTGTGCCCCGTCGGCCCGGTCTCCGAGAGACACACCAGGCCCGGACCACAGTCGTTCACGTACTGGCACGTCGCGCCCTCGGCGAGGCGACCTGCGTACTGGCACGTCGCGCCGCTCGAGCCGAGGTAGCACCCGAGCGACGAGCCGTTGCAGTCCTGGGCCACCGGGTGGCACGCCGCCGCGTTGTTGGGCCGGCACAGCGAGCTCACGCACGAGTAGCCGGTACCGCAGCTGCTGCTGCACGTCGCTTCGCACACGCCGAAGTGGGTGGTGGCGTTGACGCTGCACGACAGCCCGCGCTGGCAGTCCGGAGCGGCCGTGCACAGCTCGCCCGCCGCCTTCGCCCCCGGGGCCAGGCACCGATCGCCGTTCGGGCCGGGGTAGCAGGACAGCGCGGGGTTGACGCAGGCCTGGTACCCGACGCTGCAGGTCGGCGCGCAGGTGGTGCCGTCGAACAGGTAGCCGTAGTCGCAATCGCAATACCGCGGCGAGCCCGGGTAGTCGCTGCACTGGCCATGCGCGCCGCAGCCGCCGTTGTTCGTCGCGCACTCGTCGACCTCGCAGTGGCCCGGGGTGCCGAGCGTCCCCGGAGGGCACTGGCACTCGTAGGCGCCCGCGGTGTTCTTGCAGACGCTCCCGGCCGCGCAGCTCGCGGTGCCGCGGGCGCACTCGTCGACGTCGACACAATCACCGCCGCGCGCCTCGAAGCCCGGGTCGCACGAGCAGTCGGTGTTGTCGGCGTACGCGCAGACCGCGCCGCACTGCAGCTTGTACGCGCTGGAGCAGCGGCAGGCCCCGGCCGTGCACACCGCGTCGCCGCGACAGTCGGAGTTCGAGAAGCAGCCGCTGGTGCAATGACGCGTCTCGGGGTTGCAGCCGAAGTCGCCGGGGCACGGAGCATTGGTGCAGTCGGTAGGGAGCGCCTGGCAGCTCCCGCGATTGCAGACCAGCCCGGCCGAGCACTCGTGGCCACACGCGCCGCAGTTGTTCTCGTCGGTGGTGAGGTCCCGGCACGTCGCGCCGCACGCGGTGGTGGTGCCCGCGCAGCGTGAGCCCGGCGTGGTGGACACGACCCCGGCATCTGCCCGGCCCGGGTTCGAACCACCATCGAGGTGGGGTTGGCTCCCTGCGCCCCCGCCTGAACCGCCGCCTGAGCCCTGGCGGGCGACGCACGTCCCGCTCGGGCCGCAGCTCAGGCCCGGGTTGCACGCGGTGCACTGGTTTCCCGCGACGCCGCACGCCAGGTCCGCGCGGCCGATCTGACAGACCCCGGCCCCGTCACAGCAGCCGAAGCAGGTCTCTGCCGAGCAGGCGCCGGGAAGGGGCAGCCCCGCGCCACAGCCGGCGAACGAGAGCGACAGCGAGACGGCGAGCGCCAGAGAAAGTCGTGCGTGCATGCCCTTGAGTGGGGGCCGGTTCCCGGCGTTTTGAAGCCGGCTCGTTCAAAAGAGAGAGGGGGGCGACCCACTCACGGGAGCGTCGACGCACCGGCGCTTCCCCAGGAGCCCCATGGATCGCGCCTACTACTCGCCGTCTGGCCGTGTCTCCCCGCTGGCGCTGCTGCTCGCGCCGCTGGCCTTCCCGCTCGCCGCGCTGGCCGCCACCGCCTACTCGTACGTCACGATCTACCTGCCGATCATCGGCGCGGTGACGGTGCTCCTCACCGCGGGCCTCGGCTTCCTCACCGGCACGCTGGCGACGGCGGTGCTCCAGCGCAGCAAGGCGCGCAGCCGGCTCTTCGCGACGGTGCTGTCGCTGGGCCTGGGCCTCTTCACCACCTGGGCGATGTGGGTGACGTGGGGGTACGCGCTGGCGCAACGTGCGGGGAGCGACCTGTCGCCGTGGGCGCTGCTCTGGCCTCCCAACCTCTGGGAGCTCATGGGTCTCGTCAGCGAGCACGGCTCGTGGTCCTTCAAG
The DNA here is from genome assembly GCA_038248085.1 of Myxococcales bacterium. GTDB lineage: Bacteria > Myxococcota > Myxococcia > Myxococcales > Myxococcaceae > Archangium_A. Next base: position 9,120 of record JBBRUE010000053.1, read on the forward strand.
GGCCTGACGCCGACCGGCCCTGTGCTGTGGGTGCTGTGGACGATCGAAGCCGGCATCCTCCTCGCCGTGCCGCTGGTGATGGGGCTCACCGTCGCCGACCAGCCGTTCTGTGAGCACTGCGATCGCTGGTGCGGCCACACCAAGGCGCTGTTCCTCACGCCCGCGGTGGAGAAAGAGGAAGCGGCGGCGCACCTCCAGCGTCGTGACTTCGCGTGGCTCGAGGCCCTCGGCGCGGTGCAGCGCCCGCCTCCGTCACACTTCACCCGGTGGGACCTCTACGAGTGTGGCTGCCGCGCGACGAACGCGGTGAGCGCCATCGGCATCGAGGTGGGCGTCGACGAGCACGGCAAGCAGAAGGTGACCGAGACGCCGCTGGTCGAGACCTTCCTGCTCGCGCCCGACGTGGTGCCGGGCTTCAAGCAGCTCGCCCAGCACCTGGCGGAATGACGGCCTCTCTCGGATCAACCCGGGAGGAGTGGGTGGCGAAACCGAAGCCGGGGGAAGCGCGCAAAGTCGCGACCGGCGGTGATCACCTCAGCGTCGGCCTCGAGCGCAAGCGCGGCCAGGTAGGCGTCGCTCGCGAGGTTGCCGGCGACCCCGACGGCGCGACAGAGCCGGTCCATCACGGCCCAATGTTGCGGGCCCGGCTCGAGCAGCACGAAGCCCGGCGCATCGCGGACTTCATCGATGAAGATCAGCACATCGTCGAGCGGCGTCGGCGTCTTGAAGACCTTTCGGCTGGTGGCCACCCGAACGACCGCGGCGAGGGTCATGCTGCAGACGGAGTACGAGGCGTCGCCGTTGACCAGTTCGTTCAACCAGCGCGCCCACGCTCGATGCTCCGGGACGTCCGCGCGCAGGGCATAGAGCAGGGGATTGGCGTCAAGGAGCAGCATCGTCATCCAGGAGCTCGAGGAGCGCTGCCGTGCTGTTCAGTTCCACGCCCGGCCGCAGCCCGTCACCCTTGAACGTGTGAAGGGTGCGGCGCCCCGTCGCCTGCTCGCGGGCGGGCCGGGTGAGCTTCTCGCGCAGCGCATCTTCGATCAGGCCGGTGAGGGTCGTCCCTCGCTCCGCGGCGGCCTTCTTGGCTCGACGGATCAGCTGGTCGTTGAGGTCCAGGGTGGTTCGCATGCAGATCAGCAGACCAATTCATGCAGATATCTGCAAGGCCGGGACAGGCGGCCTGCGGGGTCCGCTCGACTGACACGGATTCTGTGCAGCGAACTGCACACGGCGGGGCGAGCTGTGCACCGCGCTGCCCTTGTGATCCACCAGGCGCGCTCGGAGACGGCGGGGCACGGCGGTTGCTGTACCGCCCAGCGCAACTCTCAAGCTCCTGGAGCCCCACATGCGCCGCAACCTCCTGCTCGTCTCCTTCGTGACCCTCACCTCTCTCGTCGCGGCGGCTGAGCGGCCGTACGTCGCCCCCGCGAAGCTCCCCGACACCTGGACCAACCGCGCCAGCTTCTTCATCGGCGTGCGCGGCGGCATCGCGGTGCCCCCCGGTGCCGTCGGCCTCGCGCCGAACGCGGCCATCGAGCTCGGCGTCGCGGTGCCCAGCGGCTTCGGCTTCGGCGTGCGCGCGATGTGGATGAACAACCCCCCGGGCGTGCCGTTCCTCGGGCTCAAGGCGGCCGAGTACGGCTTCGGCGCGCTCGCCGACTTCCGCTACTACATCGAGACCATCGACCCGCTGATCATCTACCCCACCATCTCGGTGGGCTTCCTCGCCGGGCCGGAGCGCATCTCGCAGCAGAACGCGGTGATGCCGCTCTTCAACCCCGGCGTCGGGGTGAAGATGAAGTTCGCCAACATGTACGCGGCCTTCGAGTTCGGGGTGTCGGGCTTCACCATTCCCTTCGTGGTCCTCGCCATCGGCTTCGACGGCGACTCGAAGCTCACCAAGGACGCGGAGCGCCGCCGCCTCGCCGAAGAGGCGCAGGAGGAACGGGAGCGTGTCCGCGCCGAGACCGCCGCCGCTGCTGCGCCCGCGCCCGTCGCCGCGCCTGCCCCCGTCGCTCCCTCGCCGGCGGTGCCGTGAACACCGCGGCCCGTTGGTTGGCAGCGGCCTGTCTGCTGGCGCTCGCGTCGTGCACCTGCACGCCGTCGTACACCACGGGCCCGCAGGTCTCCGTCGCGCTGGCGGGCGACGGGGTGGGCTTCGTCACCTCTACGCCGTCGGGCCTCAACTGCCCGGGGCGCTGCACGCTCCAGGTTCCCCTGCTCACCGAGGTGACGCTCGAGGCGTCGCCGGCCGTCGCCGGCACCACCTTCGTCGGCTGGTCGGGTGCGTGCGCCGGGCTCGGCCTGTGCCAGCTCGCGCTGAGCGCCGACGTCTCGGTCATCGCGGCCTTCGCGCTGCGCAACTCGCTGGTCGTCACCCGCATCGGCCGGGGCCGCGGCACGGTGCGCTCGGAGCCCGCGGGCATCGAGTGCGGTGACACCTGCTCGAACATCTTTCCGCGCGACACCGAGGTCACCCTCACCGCCACCGCGGAACCCGGCTCGACCTTCGAGGGGTGGTCGGGGGCGTGTGCCGGCCTCGAGACCTGCGTGGTGAGCGCCGCACAGGCGCAGCTGGTCACCGCCGCCTTCAACGCCATCGAGGTGCCGTTGACGGTGGAGGTCCTCGGGCCGGGCTCCGGCACGGTGGTCTCGACCCCGGCCGGCATCAGCTGCCCGGGGAGCTGCGCGGCCCGGTTCAACGCGGGCACCCAGGTGACGCTGCGGGCGAATGCCGCGGTCGGCTCGAGCTTCAAGACCTGGGGCGGCGCGTGCACCAGCCCGGGTGTGTGCGTGATGACCTTGAGCGGCGCGACCTCGGTGACGGCGACCTTCGAGGTGAACGCCATTCCCCGGCTGACCATCACGCCGACGATGAAGGACCTCGGCCACGGGGAGGCCTTCACCTTCACCGCCTCGGGCGGCGTCACGCCCTACGCCTTCTCGCTGCTCACCGCGGCCGGGAACATCGACCGGGCGACGGGCCGGTACACCGCACCTTCTTTCGACGCGGTGACGACCATTCGCGTCACCGACGTCATCGGCACGACGGCCGACGCGGTGGTGCGGGTGACCGGCGGCGCCGCGCTCGCCATCGCGCCGGCCACGAAGGTCGTCTTTCCGGGCGACGCGTTTCGCTTCACCGTGACGGGCGGGCAGCCGCCGTACGTCTTCTCCGTACCCAGTGGCGGCGGGAACGTCGACGGCACCGGCCTGTACACGGCCCCCTCGGTGGCCGGCGCCGCGGTCGTGCGCGTGAGCGATCGGCTCGGAGGAATCGCGGACGCGCAGGTCACCATTCGCGGCGTGCTCTTCAGCGCGACCACCACCACCACCGTCAACGCGCCCCAGAAGGTTCTCACCGGAGACTGGAACGCCGACGGGCGAAACGACGTCGCGGTGCTGAACAACGGCACCGTCTCCTTCTTTCTCGGGCCGGACCTCGGCGGCGCTGATGCCGGCGCGAGCGGCCCCTTCACGTGGGTGGCCGACTCCGCCGTGGGCAGCGGCGCCACGTCGATGACCGTCGGTGACTGGAACGCCGACGGGAAGCTCGACCTCGCGGTCACGGTGGCGAACCTCCCCGCGGACGAAGTGAAGATCCTCCTCGGCGTCGGCGACGGCACCTTCGCAGCGCCGACCAGCGTCGCGGCCGGGGGCGACCCGCGGGCCGCGAGCACCGCCGACTTCAACCGCGACGGCCAGGCGGACCTCGTGGTGGCGAACGTCACCCCCGCCGGCTTCACCGTGCTCCTCGGGCAGGGTGATGGGACCTTCCAGGCGCCGCGCTCGACCACCACGGGCTCGAGCTGCTGGGCGGTGGCGACCGGCGACTGGAATCGCGATGGCAAGGAAGACCTCGCGCTGGCCCTCTCGACCCAGGTCGTCCGCGTGCTCCCCGGCATGGGCGACGGCACCTTCGGCACGGGCGTCGACTACGCGGTGGTCTCGGGCTCCCTCACGCTGAGGTCGGGCGACCTGAACGCAGACGGGAAGGCCGACCTCGTCACCGCGAGCATGCTCTCGGGCGACGTCAACACGCTGCTGGGCGTCGGCGACGGCACGTTTCGCCCGGCGAGCAGCCTGGCCACCGGCTCAGCCGTCACCGACCTCACCCTCGGCGACTGGGACCGCGACGGGAAGGTCGACCTCGCGGTGACGCAGGGCATGCGCGCCACCGTCACGCTCCTCTCCGGCGTCGGCGATGGCACCTTCCTCCTCGCGCCGCCGCTCGCCGTCGGCGCGTGGCCCGCGTCGCTGGCGACGATCGACTGGAACCGCGATGGGAGCCTCGACCTCCTCGTGGCGAGCCGCGACAGCGACGCCCTCACCGTGCTGGTCAACGGGTCGGTCCGCGCGACGGCCTTCTTCACCTCGCGCAGCGGCCCTTCCGGCGTGGGCGCCGCGGCGCCGATGGCTGGCGACTGGAACCGCGACGGCAAGCCCGACCTCGCCTTCACGACGCTCACCGACACCAGCTTCGCCTGGGGCCAGGGCGGCGGCGTCTTCACCGCGGCGCAGACGCACCTGGGCACGCGCGGCGCGATGGCCACCGGCGACTGGAACCGCGACGGCAAGCCCGACGTCGCCTTCGCCAGCGCGCAGGTCTCGGTCTTCAACGGCGGAGGTGACGGCTCCTTCGCGCCCGGCAGCACCGCGCAGGCCGGCACCACGCCGAGCGCGCTGGTCACCGCCGACTGGAACCATGACGGCAAGCCCGACCTCGCCACCGCCAACCTGCTCAGCAACGACGTCAGCGTGCTGCTGGGCGTGGGCGACGGGACGTTCCTCGCGGCGATCAGCACCGATGCGGGCACCAACCCCATCGCGCTGGCGACCGGCGACTTGAACCGCGACGGCCAGGCCGATTTGGTGACGGCGAACCAGAACGGCGGCGACGTCAGCGTGCTCCTCGGCAACGGAGACGGCACCTTCCGGCCCGCGGTGCACTACGCGGTGGGCACGACGCCGGTCTCGGTGACCACCGGCGACGTGAACCACGACGGCACGCTCGACCTCGCGGTGGCGAACCAGGGGAGCGACAGCGTGAGCGTGCTCCTCGGCGTCGGTGATGGGACCTTCCGGCCGTCGGTGGCGTGGCAGGTCGGGCCGATGCCGACGATGGTGATCTCCGGCGACTGGAACTCCGACGGGTGGGACGACCTCGCGGTGCCGGTGCCCACCGGCAACAACGTCACCCTCGCCCTCACGGCCCCGCGGCTGGCGCTCCCGACGGCGGCGGCCTTCTCGCTCACCCCCCTCGCCGCCTCGGGAGCAGGCGGGGTGACCGCGGCAGACTGGAATGGAGACGGCAAGCTGGACCTCGCGGTGTCGCGCGCGCCGCTGAACCAGGTGACCCTGTTCCTCAGCGGGCCCTGACCGCCCTTCGTCAGGCTTCAGCCCTTCCACGGTGCCGTCCTCCTGCCACACCCCAGCATCACGCCGAGGCGGTAGAGCGGCTGCGCAAGTGGATCGCCCTGCCGAGCATCGCGGCCGAGGGCCTGAACACCGAACAGGGCGTAGCGGACGTCCTGGTAGGCAGTGCTACGGAAGACGAACCCAGGTGTCCGCGAGTAAGACGCTCCGCCCATCCTCGCCGCCAAACAGGACCACGCGCTGCCGCGCAGAGTCGTAGGCCATGGCGTGTTCCCAGTACGACGTCGGCGACGTGGCCGGGTCGTCGTGGCTCCACGAAGTCCCATCCCACTCCCACGTCTCGCGGTTCGAGCTGCCGCCGTTGGAGCCGAAGACGACGGAGCGTTGGCGGCTGGCGTCGTAAGCCATCGCGTGCCCCGATGGCCACGGGAAGAGCGTCACTGCTGCCGCGCAGGTCGCTCCAATCTGTTCCGTCCCACTCCCAGGTGTCCGAGAGCTGCGCGCCGTTGGGGCCCGTCCCGCCGAAGAGGACGACGCGGCCGCGGGTCGAGTCGAAGGCCATGGCGTGACCGTGTCGGGCCGGTGGTGGCGTCGCTGGTGCATGGAGCGCCCACACGGTCCCGTCCCACTCCCAGGTGTCCGCGAG
>JBBRUE010000054.1:0-15045 GCA_038248085.1 Myxococcales bacterium
GGGCCTGGGCGCCGAGGCGGTCCCCGCATCGGCCGGCATCCTCTTCAGCCTGCTGATGTTCCGCGCGACGACGCTGATGAAGGACCGGGTGGCGCTGGGCACGCTGGGCGGGTGGCCGCTCCGGGTGGCCGGGGCCCTGTCGTTGACCGCCGCGCTCGGCGCCGCCGTCGACGCCGCCTACTGGTTTCAGACGCGCAAGCCGCTGCTCGGCCATCTCACGCTGCCCACCGCCGCGGTCGCCTTTGCGCTGCTCGCGGTGACGGCCTTGAGGCTCTCGAAGGACTCGCCCCGGGCCACCCATTTCTACGCCCTGGCGCTCGCCTCGGTGGTGAACGCCGTCGCGGCGGGCTTCTTCTTCGCCTCGCAGCTGTCTGCAATCAGGCAGTAATCCCGAAATCGACAGATAGAGTCTTGACGGCTCTATATCGGGTGTTTATTACTTATCTCGTAAAGGAGACGGGCATGGGTTCGCCGCTGCTGCTCACCGATGGCTACAAGTTCTCGATGGCCGAGGCCGGCTGGCCCCTGCGGCGCGAGACCTTCTACTACTCGCACCGCAAGGGGGGCTTGCAGGTGCTGCCCCTCGACGTGGAGGCCGAGCTGGCGAAGGTGCTGCCCGAGGCGCGCCCGGGCGACTGGGAGTACCTCTCGAAGAACGACTACGAGATGGGCTCGGCGGTGAAGGCGGCGCTCGCCTCGCGGGAGCTGGTGGTGCGGGCGCTCCCGAAGTTCACTGTCTTCTCGGATCGCGAGCCGGTGTTCAGCGTGACGGGACACTCGTCGCTGGTGTCGTGGCTCGAGCCGGTGCTGCTCATGTGGAGCTACCGCATCCAGGTGGCGACGCTCGCGCTGCTCACGCCCGAGGCGCTGCCGGCCGCGGTGGCGACGGTGACCTGCGAGGCGCAGCGCGCCCTGGTGCTCGAGACGCTCGACCTGGTGGGGGTGAAGGCGCCGCCGATCGTGGTGGACAGCGAAGGCTACGTCGGTCGCGTTCGCGCCCGGGTCGCCGAGCTGGTGGAGATCCTCGGCTCGCCCACGCGGCTCTTCGAGGTCGGGCTGCGGGCGGCGAGTTGTCCCGAGCAGCACCTGCTCGCGCTGGAGGGGGCGAAGCAGGCGGGCCTTTTGCGCACCAGCAGCGTGTACGGCGCACAGCAGCTGGGGCTGGTGCCGGTGGGCACCATGGGGCACGAGCACATTCAGCGGTACGGCAGCGACGAGGTCGCCTTCCGCGCGATGGTCGAGCGGCGGCACCAGCGCTCGAGCTTCCTGCTCGACACCTTCGACACGATGACCTCCGGCATCCCGACCGCGTACCGGATCATCGCCGAGCGCGCGGGGCAGGCGGCCGACTCCATCCGTTACGACTCGGGCGACAAAGTGGAGCAGTACCGGTTCGCGGCGTCCGAGGCGAAGCGGCTGGGTATCCGCCCGGTGCAGATCCTCGAGGACGGGTTCGACGCGAAGCAGACGCGGCAGTTCGAGGCGCTGCGGCTCGAGGTGGGGTGGAAACCCGAGGAGCAGGTGTACGGCTACGGCGGCTACCTCGTCGCGCAGACGAGCGGTTCGCCCCTGACGCGGGACCGGGTGTCGGCCGTCTACAAGCTCACGCAGACGGGCGCGCAGCCCACGATGAAGTTCGGCAACGAGGGCGGGAGCGGCAAGCAGAGCGTTCCCGGCAGGCCGGTGCTGTTCCGACGGAGCGCGGGGGCCCGTGGTCCATTCGGCCTCGTCGGACAGGAAGGGGAGGCGGTGCCGAACGGCTACGCGCTCCTCACCGGGACACCGGCGTTGAAGACCGCACCGCTGGAAGAAGCGCGGGCGGTAGCGGAGGTCGATCGGCGCCTGGGGCTGTCGCCGGCCACCCAGGCGCTGGTCGACGAACTCTCGAAGTGGAAGTCGAAGTCGTAGCTGCACTCGCCGTGAACCGCAGAGGAGGCGCACCGTGTTCTCCGCAACGCATGTGGGTCGCGATCACCTCCGGGTGGGCCGCAACAACCAGGACGGGTGCTTCTCGGCTCCCTCAGTGGTGGTGGTGACGGACGGGTGCTCCTCGCAGCCGCAGAGCGAGGTCGGGGCGCAGCTCGGGGCCCGCTTTCTCGGCCAGTGGCTCACCACGCAGCGCGAACTGACGACCGACCTTCCGCAGCGCGCGACCGATGCGCTCTCGGGCTTCCTGTACCAGTCGACGTTGGCGCTCGGGCCCGAGGTCGAGGCGATCCTCGAGCGCTACTTCCTCTTCACGTACCTCGCGGCGATGCGGGTGGGGGCGCGCGCGATGATCTTCGGGCTCGGTGACGGAGGCTTCTGTGTCGACGACGAACTCGTTCGCATCGAGTCGGGTCCCGACAACGCGCCGCCGTATTGCGCCTACCGGCTCACCTCGCAGGGCTCTCGCCCCGAACCGCAGCTGCACTACCTGGGCTCAGCCGCGCGCCTGGCGGTGATGACCGACGGGCTCGATACGCTCGACCCGGTGCGGCTGCGCGCGCTGATCGCGACGGCTGGGCTCGAACGCAACCCGCTGACGCTGCAACGCCGGCTCAACGTGCTGGCCGAGACCGAACGCTTCACGGACGACGCGACCCTCGCCGTACTCGGGAGCTGACCCATGGACCTCTACCTCTCCGGAAAGCGAGTGCGTGTCAGCGACACCGATCTCCTCGGTGAAGGTGGGGAGGCGCGCGTGTACCGGCACGCGGGCGCCGCGCTGAAGATCTTCCACCCCGCGGCGGACCCGACGGCCCAGCGGGTGCTCGACCAGAAGTTGCTCAAGCTCGCGCAGTTTCCGCGGGCGCTCCCCGCCTCGGTGATGAGCCCCATCGAGCTGGCCAGCGACAAGGCGGGTCGGGTGATCGGCTACCTCATGCCCCTGGTCGCGGGCGCCGAGGACTTCGGCCGGCTCGCGCAGCGCAAGTGGCGGCTCGGGGTGCTGTCGAACGCGGGGCTGACCACGCTGTTCCAGCAACTCCACGGACTGGTGCAGGCGCTCCACGCCGCGAAGGTCGTGATCGGCGACTTCAACGACGGCAACGTGCTCTTCGCGGGGGGGAAGCCGTACCTCATCGACGCCGACTCGATGCAGTTCGGCGGCTTCCCGTGTCCCGTCGGGCACGAGCGCTTCCTCGACCCACGCCTGTACGGGGTCGATCTCTCGAAGGCCCCGACCTTCGACGACGGCACCGACTGGTACGCCTACGCGGTGTTGCTGTTCCAGAGCCTGCTGTCGGTGCACCCGTTCGGAGGAACGCACGCGAAGCTTCCGACGTTGCTGCGCCGCGCAGAGGCCCGGCACTCGGTGATGCAGAGCGACGTGCTGATGCCCCGGCTCGCGGTACCTCCGAAGGTGCTGCCCGATGATCTCGTGCACTGGTTTCACGCGGTCTTCGAGAAGGACGCGCGGCAGACGTTCCCCGCGTCGTTGCTGCAGCTCTCGTGGACGAAGTGCACCTGCGGCGTCGAGCACGCCCGCGCGGTGTGCCCCGAGTGCCGGGCCCTGGGTCCGCTGGTGACCCGGCAGGTGCTGCGCTCACTGGGGCGCTGCACGGCGCGCACGGCCTTCGAGACGAGCGGGCGCATTCTCGCCGCCGCGATGCAGGGCGGGCTGCGCTACCTCGCCGAGGAAAACGGCGTGCTCCGGCGGGAAGACGGAACAGTGATCGCGACGACGCTCGCGGGTTCGCACATGCGCGTGGGGCTCGCCGGCCCGATCACCTGGATCGCCGACGGGAGCGGGCGCGTCGAGAAGTGGCAGGGCGCCAGGCTCGTGGAGCGCACGCAGACGGGGCTGCGCGGATCGTGGCCGGTGCTGGCGACGTCGCTGAGCGCGACCTACCGACAGGACCAGGCGTGGCTCGTCGAGCAGCAGAGCGGGGCGCGGGTGGGCCAGGTGCTCGAGGGCCAGACCTGGCTGTGGGCGGGTGATCGCCTCGGGCTCGGCTTCTACCGGGCGGGCGGGCTGACGGTGTCCTTCCTGATCCGCACGGGGAAGTCGGGGCTCAAGCAGCTCGACGGCATCACCTGGACCGGCCGCATCATCGACGCCGACGCGGTGTTCGACGCGAAGCACGCGCTGCTCACGGTGGTCACCGACGCGGGCGGGAAGGACGTCGTGCACCGGTGGCTCATCGACGAGTCGGGCACCGTGCTCGCGAAGTCGAGTGACGGCGTTCGAGGACACGGTGCCGTGCTCGGCGGCCGCGTGGTGCTGGCGACCGACGGCGGGCTGGTGGCGCTCAAGAACGATTCCGGCGTGCTGGTCGAAGCGATGCAGTTCCCCGACACCCAACCCTTCGTCTCTGCGGGCGACGAGCTGTTCCCCAACACCGACGGTTCGCTCTTCGTCGTCGGTGACCGCGACATCATGCAGTTGACGCTCACGTGAAGGAGGTCCGCCATGTCGTTGCCGCTCCCTGATTTCTACGATCCCAAGCAGGTCTCACAGCTCTACCTCGAGCGCGCCGGACTGGTGACGGAGGCCGGTGAAGCCTTCGCCACGAAGCACGGGGTGAAGCCCGCGGGCCAGGACAAGTTCCGCATCGCCGCGTTCGGCATCGACGTGCAGGTCGGCTTCTGCACGCCGGGCGCGAGCCTCTTCGTGCCCGGTGCGGTGGAAGACTCGACCCGCACCACCGAGTGGCTCTACCGGAACCTCGGCCAGATCACCGGGCTGTTCTTCTCGATGGACACGCACCGGGTGTTCCAGATCTTCCACCCCGCGTGGTGGGTCGATGCCCAGGGCCGGCACCCCGCGCCACTCACTCCGATCTTCCACGAGGACGTGCGGAGCGGGAAGTGGACGGCCGTCGCGCACCCACGCGAGAGCCTCGAGTACGTGAAGAAGCTCGAGTCGACGGGCAAGTACGTGCTGACGGTCTGGCCGTACCACACGCTGCTCGGCGGGCTGTCGCACGCGCTGGTGCCGGCGGTGATGGAGGCGGCGCTCTTCCACGCCTCGGCGCGCAAGGTGCAGACGCACTTCGAGACCAAGGGCACCCACGCGATGACCGAGAACTACTCGGTGCTCTCACCGGAGGTCACCGAGCTCTCGGGCAACGTCGTCGGCGCGTTCAACGCTCCGTTCTTCAAGATGCTGATGGAATACGACCGCATCTACGTCTTCGGCCAGGCCAAGAGCCACTGCGTGCTCTCCACGGTCAACGACATCCAGAAGCACGTGGCGGCGACGGACCCGAAGCTCGCTGAGAAGATCTGGATCCTCGAAGACGCGATGAGCCCGGTGCCTGCGCCTCCGATCTCACCGTTGCCGGATCACCTCAACTTCCCGAAGATCGCCGAGGACGCGATCGCCCAGTGGAAGAAGGCCGGCATGAAGGTCGTCCGCACCACCGACGCCGTCACCATCTGAATCCCCCCGCACCGCCTGCAGAGGGGCTCGGCACTCGAGCCTGTCCTTCGGCGGAGCCACACCCGAAACCAGGAGAACACCCATGAGCACCAGGAAGACGATGACCCCCGATGAAGCAACGTCCCTCTTCACCTCGGCGACGGCGAAGGGGGTCATTTCCCCGGGCACCAGCTCGCTCATCACCGGCAACCTGGGGAACCTGGTGCTGGCCGGCGCCGCGGGGAAGGACCTCGAAGACATCATGGCCGCCGACGTGACGCTGGTGACGGTGTTGATCGACGCGAGCTCGTCGATCGCCGATCGCGGCCTCGAGAAGGCGGTGCGTGAAGGCCAGAACGCGCTGCTCGAGGCCTTCGCCGGCGCGAAAGAAGAGGACGCGGTGCTCATCGCCTGCTGGACGTTCTGCGGCTCGATGGACGTGCTGCACAGCTACGTGCCGGTGAGCGACGCGACGCGGCTCGACCCGAAGAACTACCGCGCGAACGGGTCGACGGCGCTCTACGACACCTGGTGCAGCGCGCTCGCGGCGAACGTGGCCTACGCCCAGCGGTTGCGTGACGGCGGGACCCCGACCCGCAGCGTGGTGGTGGTGGTGACCGACGGGGAGGACGTCGGCAGCCAGCGCACTGCGGCCGACTGCGCGCGCATCAGCCGTGACCTGCTCGCCTCGGAGTTGTTCACCCTCGCGCTGGTCGGCGTGGGTACCGACGTGAACTTCGAGCACGTGGCGAAGTCGATGGCCATTCCACCGGGCTGCATTCTCTGGGAGCGCGATGCGACGCCGTCGGGGCTGCGGCGCGCGTTCCAGCTCGTGAGCCGCAGCGCGGTGCGGGCGAGCCAGGGGAAGATCCAGCCGGGCGCAGCGGCGGGGTTCTTCGTGCCGTAGTGTCCCCGGCGTGAAGTCGGCGGCGCGCATCGGGTGGACGGAAGCAGGCCGCGAGTCACTCGCGGCGCTGCTCTCGAAGGCGAACGGTCGGCGCACCACGCGCGTGCTGTCTGCGCAAGACGTCGAGGCGTGCGCGGCTGACGCGCTCGTCAGTGAGCTCGGCTTTGCGTGGCGCAACGCGGGCGAGGGCTCCGACGCGCGCGCGCTGACCACGATCTGCCTGTGCGTGGCGAAGGCGTCGTCGATCACCATCGGGGTCGCTGCGGCGCACGGGGCCGCGAACCCGTCGAGTGGCTGGCCCGATCTCCCGAGCTGGGATCGCTACCACGACGCCTCGAACGGTCCGCTCTGCCTCGCGTGGGCGGGCCGGAAGCGCGACGACCGCGTCTCGTTCGAGCTTTCGCGCGCGGACCAGCACGGCGCCTCTCGTGACGAGCTGCTGGCGCGAATCCTGGCGAGCCCCGCTGATGACGGGCCCCGGCTGGTCTACGCCGACTTCCTGGCCGAGCAGGGTGATCCGCGGGGCGAGTTCATCCAGGTGCAGTGTGAGCTCGCGCGGGGCAGTGAGCGGCGCGTCGAGCTCGAGCTGCGGGAACGCGCGCTCATGGTGGAACACGGTGCGCAGTGGCTGGGCGCGCTCGGGCCGGACGCGGCGCAGGTGCAGTTCGAGCGGGGCTTCGCGCACGCCGTCACGCTGCTCGACGCCCACGCCCTGGCCGAGGTCTCGGCGTTCCTCGCGCACGAGCCGGCGCAGTCGTTGATCGTCGCCTCGCCTCGGCTCCTCGATGCCGCCCGGTTCGGGGCGCTGGAGTGGGTCGATCGGCTGCGGGCCCTCGAGTTCCGCACCGCGCGGGGCCCGGGGAGCCTCAGTACGGAACAACTCGGCCGGCTCCTCGAGTCACGCCGCCTCCGGAGGCTGGAGCGCCTCTCACTGTGGGGCCAGCGGGTCGGTGATGCCGGCGCCAGGACGCTCGTCGAGCAGGGCGCCTCCACGCTCCCTTCGCTCCGCGCCCTGGCCATCGAGGGCGACGAGCTCACCCGTGAGACCACGAAGGTGATGGGGGCGAGTCGCTGGGCCGGCGCGCTCACCGAGCTGTCGCTGGCGGACAATCGCCTGGGGGCCGAGGGCGTGGTGCCCCTCGCCGATTCGCGGAGTGTGAGCCGGCTCGCGTCGCTGTCCCTCGGCGGCAACCAGCTCGGCAACGACGGCGCGTTCGTCATCGCGCGCGCTGCCCGCTTCAAGACGCTGCGTCACCTCTCGTTGCCGAAGAACCGCATTGGCATCTCGGGGCTCGAGGCGCTCCTCGGGTCCGAGGTGCTGCGGTCGCTCGAGACGCTCGATCTCGGGAGCAACCCGATCGGGGCCTCGGGTCGCGATCGGCTCCGCGCACGCTTCGGCTGAGTCTCCCACCGCGGACTCCCCGCCGGGCCAAGCGAGTGCATTTGCACGAAACCGGCGATGGCACGGCGCACGCTCAGGGCGGCCCCGCTGGTCTCTCTCGATCGCGGAGCCCCTCATGTCTCGAAGCACTCGGTTCATTTTCTCGTCGTTGTTCCTGTGGCTGGTGGTCGGTTGTGGCCCGAGCGTGGGCCCCGTCGAGTCGTGCCGGATGGACCTCGACTGTCCCGGGACGTTGATCTGTCTCTCCCAGATCTGCGTGGCGCCGGAGCCTCTGCGGCGCGCTGACGCCGGAGCGGCGGACGCGGGCCACCAGGTCGATGCCGGTGCTGTCGACGCCGGTGCGAGTGAGGTGGATGCTGGCGCCGAGTCGTTCGATGCAGGGAGTCTCGTGATTGCGGTCGATGGGGGCTGTGCGCCGCGGCGCTGCGCTGAGCTCGGCGCGACGTGCGGCACCGTCGATGACGGCTGCGGTGGACAGCTCGCGTGCGGTAGCTGCAGCGGCGCCGAGACGTGTGGCGCGGTGAGGGCCAACCAGTGCGGCTGCGTCCCCAGGACCTGCGCGACCCTCAACGCGACCTGCGGCACCGACGTCCCCGACGGGTGTGGCGGGGTCATCCCCTCGTGTGGCGTGGCGCCAGATTGCGGGGGAGGGCAGTGGTCGTGCGATCGCTCGACCTTCGCCTGCCGGTGCGCTGCGAAGTCGTGTGCCGAGCTCGGCGCGACCTGCGGCCAGAACGTCGCTGACGGCTGCGGCGGGACGATCCCCTTCTGCGGCGCGGGACTGAATTGTGGCGGCGGGCAGATGTACTGCGACACCTCGGTGAACCACTGTGCGTGCCGCCCGAAGACGTGCGCCGATCTGGGCGCGACGTGCGGCGTGAACGTCCCCGACGGGTGCGGAGGAATGATCGCCCAGTGCGGCGTGGGGAACTCCTGCGGTGCGTTCCAGTCTTGCGGCCAGCAGTTGCAGTGCGTCTGCAACAGCGCCGTCGATTCGCCTGACGACCTCTTCCAGGACACCAACTGCGACGGCATCGACGGCAATGAGAGCGTGGCCGTCTTCGTCTCTGCGGCGGGGAATGATGCGAACGCGGGGACGAAGTCGGCGCCGGTGCGGACGATCGATCGCGCGCTCGTCCTGGCCAGTGCGAGCACGCGGCCCCAGGTGCTCATCGCCGCCGGGAGCTACGCGGCGCCTGTTTCGTGGAAGTCCGGCGTGAGCCTGTACGGTGGCTACGATTCGACCTGGCAGCGCTCGGCGTCGGTGCCGATCCGCGCGACGCTCTCGGCACCCTCGAGTGGTTGGGTGCTCGCGGGACTGAACGCCTCGTCGGTCTTCGAGCGCGTCAACGTCTTCGGCGCCAACGCCACCAGCCCCGTGCAGGCCGCGCAGGCGGTGCGCATCGTCAACAGCGGGAGCTTCGTGTCGTTCCGCTTCATGACCATCACGGCCGGCAGTGCGGCTCGAGGACTCGACGGCATCGCGGGCGGCAACGGAGTGACAGGCCGCGACGGCGCCAAGGGAATCAACTCGCAGGGTGGGCTCGGCGGTCAGTCTTCGGGTGGAACGGCGAACGGTGGTGACGGTGGGGCCGGCGGCTCGCCTGCGAGTTCTGCGCAGCCTGGTGGGCCGGGTGGCAGTGGCGGGGCCGCAGGGGTGCCCGCGTGCGACGGCACCGGGCCCAGTCGTCGAGGTGGTGATGGTGCGCCGGGCTCCGCGGCCGCCGCAGGGGGGCCGGGGTTCTCCGGGACCAGCGCCTTTGGCGCGGGCCGGCTCGACGGAAACGGGCTCTGGTCGCCGGTGTCGCTGATGGGGGCCGTCGGTGGGACGGGGTTGGGTGGGGCTTCGGGTCGCGGCGGCGGCGGCGGCGGGGCGGTGAATTGTCTGGCTGACAAGGTCGCGGGCGGCGGTGGAGGTGGCGGCGGCGGTGGTGGGGCCGGTGGGCTCGGGGGATCGGGTGGCCAGTCCGGCGGCTCGTCGATCGCGGTGGTGCTGGTGGGTTCGACGCCTGGCTTCACCAGCGTGGCCCTCGTCGCGGGCAACGGCGGAAGCGCGGGGCTCGGCGGAGCGGGTGGGCTGGGGGGCATCGGCGGTGCGGGCGGGACGACCGGCGCCGTGCCCGCGTACATCAATACGTTCAACCTCTGGATCATCGGCGGCGCGGGTGGCACCGGTGGCCGTGGTGGTGATGGTGGCGCGGGTGGGTCTGGTGGTGCGGGCGCTCCCGGCTCGAGCATCGGCCTGTGGTGCTCGCAGCCGGGGTACGCAACGGGCGTGGCCACCACCTTCCCCCTGGGGCAGCGGGGGGGGGTGGGCTTCGACGTGGGCGCTGCGCTCCCGACGCTGGGCTGCTGAGCGGTAGGCTGTCGGCGTGAAGCAGTTGCTGGTCGTCCATCCTGACGTGAGCGAGGGCGAGGCGCTGGGCCGGGTGCTCTCGCTCCGTCAGGATGGGCTGGGTTTCCGCTTCGTCGATTCGCTCGATTCCGCGCGGCGCGAGTTGAAAACGAAACCCTGGGACGCGGTGTTGCTCACCGCGGGACTCACGTCGTTGAGCCTCGCTTCGTTCTTGACGTTCGTCGCCACGCTTCCCGCTCCGCCGCGCGTCATGAGTCTCGGCGAGGCGCTGCCCGGGGTGACGACGCTCGAGCCGGGCGCCCCGGAGCGCGTGGTGGATCAGCTCTTCGTCGTGCTGGGCCTGGTCCGCTCCGCGAGCTTCGACAGCGAGGTGCTCGAGTCGGTGGGCTTCGCGGGCGCCGTCGAGTTCGCGCGGGTCAAGTGGCCCGGGGCCGTCGAGCCGTTGCTCCGGGCGCAGATCGCGCGCAGCGAGTTCGACCCTGTGTCGCTCGCCGAAGCACAGCGCGCAGGTCAGCTCTCCGGCCCGGGACTCGCGACGACCCTCGAGGTCTTCTGGGACGACCCGCGGCCGCACCTGCTCCAGGCGGTGCCTTCTGGGGTCTCGCTGGCGAGGCTGCAACGGCAGCGTTCGGCGTGGGGCGTCGACCTGGCGCTGTCGATCGCGCGCGGGCTTGCCGAGGGGATCGCGACCCTGCACGCGGCCGACTTCTCGGCGGGCACGTTGCGGGGGCCGTCGATCTGGCTCACGGAGGAGGGCGACGTCTTGTTGCTGGGGCACGGCCTCACGCAAGTGCCGTACACGCGCCAGACGTATTACGGACTGCCGAGCGAGGCTCCGCCCGAAGAGTACGGCACGCAGCTCCCGCCGAAGATTCCCGGCGATGCGTTCCGGCTGGGCATCCTCCTCATGCAGCTCGCGGTGAACGACAGTCCGGTCCGGCAGATCCCCCCGGTGGTGTACCTGCAGCGCGACTGGCGCCCAGTGCTCGAGCCGTACCTCGAAGTGCTCGGCCCCGCGGCTCCGATGCTCGAGTTGTTATTGCAGCCGGAGCCGGTCGATCGGCCCCGCGGCGCGCTGCTGCGTCAGGTGATCGACGAGGTCGCGCCGAGAGACCGGCAGCGTCTGATCCGCGAAGCGGTGACGTGGTCGAAGGCGTCGCCCGACACCCCGTGGTGACGAGTTCAGGCCGCAGCGCGCCGAGCGTCAGTGTAGGGTCCCGCGCCTCGGAGGCATCACCCCATGAGCGACAACGCGCTCAATTTCATCGAAGAGATCGTCGAAGCAGACAACGCGAGCGGCCGCTGGAAGGGCCGCGTGCAGACCCGCTTTCCGCCTGAGCCCAACGGGTACCTGCACGTCGGCCACGCGAAGAGCATCGTCCTCAACGCGGGCCTGGCCCGGAAGTACGGCGGCAAGTTCAACCTGCGCTTCGACGACACGAACCCGGCGAAGGAAGAGCAGGAATACGTCGACTCGATCATCGCCGACGTGAAGTGGCTGGGCGGCGACTTCGAAGACCGGCTCTTCTACGCGTCGGACTACTTCGGGCAGATGTACGCGTGGGCCGAGACGCTCATCGAGAAGGGCAAGGCGTACGTCTGCGAGCTCAACGCAGACGACATGCGCACGTACCGCGGCACGCTCGAGACGCCGGGCGTCGACAGCCCCTTCCGCAACCGCACGCCGGCCGAGAACCTCGACCTGTTCCGCCGCATGAAGAAGGGCGAGTTCGATCCCGGGAGCCGAACGCTCCGCGCGAAGATCGACATGGCCTCGGGCAACATCAACCTGCGCGATCCGGTGATGTACCGCATCGTCAAGGAGCACCACCACCGCCAGGGCGACACGTGGTGCATCTACCCGTCGTACGACTGGGCCCACGGGTGTGAAGACAGCCTCGAGCAGATCACCCACTCGATCTGCACGCTGGAGTTCGAGAACCACCGGCCGCTCTACGACTGGTTCCTCAACGAGCTCGCCGTGTACCACCCGCAGCAGATCGAGTTCGCCAAGCTGCAGCTGACGTACACCGTGCTCAGTAAGCGCAACCTGCTGCACCTGGTGAAGGAGAAGTACGTGCGTGGGTGGGACGACCCGCGCATGCCCACGCTCTCTGGCCTGCGGCGGCGCGGCTACACGTCGGAAGCCCTGCGCGCGTTCTGCGAGGAGATCGGGGTCACGAAGAACGAGAGCGTGATCGATCTCGGCCGACTCGAGAACGCGGTGCGCACCCACCTCAACGTGATCGCCCACCGCAAGATGGCGGTGCTCAACCCGGTGAAGGTGATCATCACCAACTACCCCGAGGGCCTCGTCGAGCAGATGGAGGTGGCGAACAACCCGGAGGATCCCGCGGCCGGCGTGCGCCAGGTGCCGTTCTCCCGCGAGCTGTACATCGAGCGCGACGACTTCATGGAAGAGCCGTCGAAGAAGTTCTTCCGCCTCGGTCCCGGTCGCGAAGTGCGGTTGCGCGGGGCGTACTTCGTGACGTGCACCAACTTCGTGAAGGGCGCCGACGGGCAGGTGGCGGAGCTGCACTGCACCTACGACCCCGCATCGAAGGGTGGCAACTCGCCCGACGGCCGCAAGGTGAAGGGCACGATGCACTGGGTGAGCGCGGCCCACGCGGTGACGGCGGAGGTGCGGCTGTTCGATCGCCTCTTCGCGGCTGAGGCGCCGGGCAAGGCCCACGAGGGTATCGAGCTGCCCTTCTTGAAGGACCTCAACCCGAAGTCGCTGGAGGTGCTCGGCAACGCGAAGCTCGAGCCCTCGCTCGGTGAGGTGCAGCACGGGGAACGTTTTCAGTTTGAGCGGCTGGGGTACTTCACGGTCGATCTCGACGCGAAGCCGGGCGCGCAGATCTTCAACCGCACCGTCGCGCTCAAGGATGCGTGGGTGAAGGAGCAGAACGCGGAAGACGCGCCCGCCGCTGCGCTCCCTGTACCGAAGGCCCCGAAGGCGGAGAAGAAGGCCCCCGAGCCCGCTGGTCCGCCCGCGGAGATCGAGTTCGGCGACTTCACCAAGGTGTCGCTCAAGGCAGGCCGGGTGCTCGCCTGCGAGAAGGTCGAGAAGGCCGACAAGCTGCTGAAGTTGAGCGTCGATCTCGGGGAGGCTGCCCCGCGGACGATCGTCTCGGGCATCGCCGAGGCCTTCCTTCCGGAGCAGCTCGTGGGCCGCAACGTGGTGGTGGTGGTCAACCTCAAGCCGCGCGCGCTCAAGGGCATCGAGTCGCGCGGAATGATCCTCGCGGCGGGCAGCGGCAAGTCGCTCCAGCTGATCAACCCGGGCGACGTCGCGCCGGGCAGTGACGTGAAATGAGAGTCTCGATGCACTTCAGACTTCTGGTCGCGAGCCTCGCGCTGATCGCGGCCCCGGCGTTCGCCGACGAGTTCGTCCAGGACACGCGGGGCGCCTTTCTCCACGGCACCTACCAGTTGGACACCTGGGGCAAGGGCATTCCCCTGCAGCTCGGGGTGCAGTGGGCCGGCATCCGCACGTACGCCGATCGCAAGCACCTCTTCACCTTCGACGCGGCGGGCAACCTGTTCGCCGCGTACGGGGGCAACAGCAACGAGCGCTTCTATCTGCTGGGCGGGCAGCTGCGGGGGCTGGGCGAGTTCGGCCTGCGCCTGATGTCGGAACGCAACCTGAGCTTCTATCTCGGCGCGACCGGCCTCTTCTCGGGCTCGGCGGTCTCCTCGCTGGGCACGCCGCTCGACCAGTACAACCGGATGAGCAGCCTCGACGGCATCGCGGGCCTCTACGGCGTCGCAGCGCTGCGGCTCAACGCCGGCGTCAGCGTGTTGCACGAGAACCACGCGTTGCTGGTGACGGTCTTCGCCGGTGAGTCGGCCCGGCGTCCAGGCAGCCCGGCGTCGGGCGCGCTCTACACCGACTTCGGTATCAGGGCGCAGTTCGACATCGTGAGGAGCTTCACCGCGACCCTCGAGGGCTCGTGGGGAACGACCTTCGGGCGGCTCGAGCCGGTGTTCGGCGTCACCAACAGCGCGACGCGCTACGAGCTGACCGCCAGCGTGCGGAAGATGATCGGGCCCATCTGGTTGGCCCTCGACGGGCAACTCCACGGCGCCGGCAACACCGCGACGTACACCGCGGGGTCGAACGTCTACGTCACCGCCACGCCGACCTTCGCTTCCGTTGGCCTGACCTTCGGAGTGTCCCTGTGAGAACCCCTTCGATCTCCTGCAGCGCCGCGGCCGTGGTGGTGTTCCTCGCGAGCGGTTGTGAGCTCACGCCGGCGAACTGGGGCTTCCAGAAGGTGGCCACCATGAAGACCCCGGACGACCCGGCGCTGAAGTGCGGCGCGCAGATCCCCGTGGACACGTTGGGTGACCAGCGCGCGGCCTGCACCTTCAAGCCGGCGTCGCACGCGTCGGACTCGCTGGGCATCCCCACGTCGGTTTCGAACGACATCCCGATCCGTCACGTCATCGTGATGATGAAGGAGAACCGCAGCTTCGATCACCTCTTCGGCAACCTGCACGACCAGGGGCAGCCGGCGACCGAGGGCATTCCCGCGTCGTTCACCAACCCGGACCTCACGGGCGCGGCGGTCGCACCATTTCACGCCACCACCACCTGCATTCCCGATGACCCGGGGCACCAGTCGGCGTCGATGAAGGCGGTGGTCAACGGCGGGGCGATGGACGGCTTCGTGAAGAACGCGGCGTCGACCACGGGGACGGACGGGCACTGGATCATGTCGACCTACGATCAGACCGACGTGCCGTTCTACTACTGGCTCGCCAACACCTACGCGTTGAGCGACCGGCACTTCTCCCCGATGGTGGGGGGCACCTTCGGCAACCGGAACTTCTTCATGTTCGGCACCAACGCCGGCGTGGTGGACACCGGCATCTCGTACGCCGACCCGTCGACCAACTCGATCTTCCGGAGCCTGATGAACGCCGGCTTCACCTGGGGCGCGTACACCGACGATCCGCTCGGGCCGCTGAGCACCACGCTGAACTGGACGAAGAACGATCCGGGCGCGCACTCGCTCGAGGAGCTCTAC
>JBBRUE010000055.1:0-14883 GCA_038248085.1 Myxococcales bacterium
CGACGCTGGCGAAGACGGCGAAGAAGCTCCACGTCACCTCGCGCACGCTGCAGCGGCGGCTGGGTGAGAACGGCGTGTCCTTCGGCGCGATGTTGAACGAGGTGCGGCGCGCGCAGGCCGAGCGGCTGCTGGTGCGCACCGACGCGCCCCTGGCCGAGGTCGCCACGCAGGTCGGCTACGCAGACACCGCGGCGTTCGTCCGCGCGTTCCGGACGTGGACCGGGACGACCCCCGGGAAGTTCCGCGACCTCGCCGCGCCGTGAGGGTCGCGCGGGCCGAGGCGGTGGGTGCCACGGCAGGCGAGCGGCCCCAGGACACGCCACGCGCTCGCTTTGCCCCCAGCACGCCGACGAGGTGTCACGCGCAGTGAACGCACGCTGATTCAGAGGACCGGGGAGGCCTCCGAGGCGTTGCGCCTCTTTTGCGTCGCGGCCCTGAACGACGTGAAGAACCTGCGCGCCTGCTCGCTGCGGGGAGGGGCGGCTCTTGAAGGCAGGGCCCGAAGTTCAGCCCCACTGGTGGTCCGGGACATGCTTGACCGCCGGCCATGATGAACCTCCTCCTCGTCGTCCTGGCGCAGGCAGCAGTTGTTCAATCTGCCGAGGCAACGCCCGTGGTCGCAGCGGTCGTCGCCGACGCGGGCGTGGCCGAGGCGGCCGCCGCTCCACCCCCCGCAGTGGCGCCGGCGCCCACGAGCACCGGTTGGACCGTCGACCTCTCGACGCTCTCGCTGCTGCACCAGCGCGGCACGCTGAGCGACGCGGAATACGACTCGGCGGTGAAGGACCTGCGCGAATCGGTGGGCCTCAAGGCCGTCGACGGCACCACGCTGGCGGTGAGCAAGTTCGCGCTCACCGTGTATGGCTTCATCCAGGCCAACGCGATCTACGACACCACCGAGAGCTTCGCCGAGCAGCTGGGCAACGGCGTCGTCGCGCGAAAGGCGTCGTACGGCGGCTCGCATGACCGCTTCCAGCTCAGCGCGCGACACACCCGCTTCGGGTTCCGGCTCAAGGCCCCCGAGTTCCACGGCGTGCGCGCCACGGCGCAGCTCGAGATGGACTTCCTCGGCACGCAGCTGCCGGTCGGCGCGGGCCAGCCCTACTTCGGCACCGAGGCCAACTTCATCGCCAACCCTTCGCTGCGAGCGCGCCACCTGTACGTGAAGGTCGAGACGCCGGTGGTCGACTTCCTCGTCGGTCAGTACTGGCCGGTGTTCGGCGGGCAGCCCTCAGGCAACCCGAACACGGTGGAGATCCAGGGCGTGCCGGGCCAGCTCTACAGCCGCATGCCGCAGATCCGCGTCTCGAAGACCTTCACCTTCGACGCGGTCAACCTCGATCTCACCGCGGCGGCGGTGCGTTCGCCGCAGCGCGACTCGGGGCTCCCCGACGGCCAGGCTGCGGTGAAGCTCTCACTCAACCACTGGCTGGGCTTCTCAACGGGCGGGACGACCTCGTCAGGCCTCAACCCGGCGTCGCTCACGCTCTCGGGCGACGTGCGCTCGGTGCGGCTCCCGGAGTTCAGCGCTTCGCCGACGCGCAGCAACGAGGCCCTCGGCTACGGCGCGGCGGCCGACCTCTACCTGCCGATCATCCGCGCGACGAAGCAGAACCACGCCGGTGCCCTCACCTTCGTCGGCGAGTTCGTCTCCGGCAGCGGCACCTCGGACCTCTACTCGGGGCTCAACGGCGGGGTGTCGTTCCCCGCGCTGCCCAACCCCGAGATGCTGACGCCGGCGCCGACCTGGTCGCAAGACATCGACAACGGCATCGCGGTGTACGACGCGTCGGGCGGGCTGCACGTCATCGACTGGACGACGGGGCTGGCGAGCCTCCAGTACTACCTGCCGTTCCTCGAGGGCCGGGTGTGGCTCTCGGCGATGTATTCGCGCAGCGTGTCGAAGGCGACGGCGAGCTGGGGCGGCAGCAGGGCGCGCAAGTCACTCGACTACGCGTCGGGCGCGGTGTTCGCCGACGTGCTGCCCTCGGTGCGGCTGGGCCTGGAGTACGCGGTCGCCATCGACCACTCGGTGGACGACGTGGTGTCGACCAACCACCGCGGGAACCTGGCCGTGTACTTCTTGTTCTGAGGGGCGCTCCTTGCGCGCGGGGGGCACCGTCGGCCAAGGTCCGCGCCGCGCGACGGGAGCAGGACCCAGGGACTCGTCGCTTCGGAGTCCTCGTGTTCACCACACCTCGTCGGCGGTTCGTCCTCGCAGCGCTCTCGGCCCTCGCTCTCGTTGCCTGCAGCGGCGCGCCCGCTGGCACTGACGACGGCGGCGCAGGTGGCGGCAGCACCGGTGGCGGGTCTGCGAGCACGACCGGTGGCGGCGCTGGCGGCGGCGCAGTCGGTGGCGGCGCTGGCGGCGGCGGCGCTGGCGGCGGCGGCGCAGTCGGTGGCGGCTCCGGCGGTGGTGCAGTCGGTGGCGGCTCCGGCGGCGGTGCAGTCGGTGGCGGCTCCGGCGGTGGCGCAGTCGGTGGCGGCGCGGGCGGCTCGACCATTCCCTACGTCTTCGTCATCGTCATGGAGAACCAGGACGCCACGAGCCTCATCGGCGTCTACGGCAACTCGAGCGCGCCCTACATCAACAACACGCTCATGGCGCAGTATGGCCACGCCACGGCGTACGGCGACGTGCTCGGCGCGCTGGTCCAGAGCGAATCGCACTACGTCTGGATGGAGGCGGGGACGAACGCGTTCGCCGACTACACCTTCGCCAGCGACGCCGACCCGTCGGCCGGCAACAGCACCAACGACACCAACCACCTCGTCACCCAACTGAAGGCCGCGGGCAACGTGAAGACGTGGCGCTCGTACCAGGAGGGGCTCAACGCCACGACCGGCGCCTGCCCCATTCACGGGGACGGCTTCTATGCGCCCAAGCACGACCCGTTCATCTTCTTCCAGGATGTCTCGGGGAGTCCGCCCTCGGCCACCAACGTCGACTGCGCCGCGCACCACCGGGCGTACACGACGCAGAGCTTCCAGGCCGACCTCGCTGCGATGGACGTCGCGCACTACACCTTCATCACGCCCGACCTGTGTAACGACATGCACGGCGCGACCGGCTGCGCCAACGGGTGCACCAGCGCGCTGGCGACCTCGGCCTGCGTCGGCGGCGGAGACAGCTGGCTGGCCACCAACGTGCCGCCCCTCATCGCCTTCATGCAGGCGCACGGCGGCGTGCTCTTCATCGCGTGGGACGAGCCTGCACTCTCGACGAAGAATCCGTTCCTCGTGGTGGGCCCGAACGTGAAGCCCCACCACGCGAGCACCGTGACGTACAGCCACAGCTCGTACGTCAAGTCGCTGCAGCGGATTCTCGGAGTACCAGTCACCTCGCGCGTGGCGGCCGCCAACGACTTCTCTGACTTCTTCCAGGCCGGCGCGTTTCCCTGACGTCGCGGCCGCGCGTCTCCCACTACGGCAGCTCTAGCGGACCGTGAGCGAGGTGCGCCGCACGTAGACCGCGCACGGCGACGACCGGCACTCGAACAGGCGCTCCCAATGCGCCGCGTCGCGGTCCATCAACGGCTGGTACCGCTCACCGACCGCGACCAGCCGCACCTGGTGGCGCTCGAGGAACGCGGTGAACTCTGACGCGTTCGCGCGCTTCGGCAGCGCGTACACCGGGTAGCGGAGATCCGGCGACCACAACAAGCCGGGGAACTCGAAGTCGGCGTCGAAGGCCACCGACTCGCCGGCCGCGACGAGGCCCCACGCGGGCGGGTAGTCGGTCGGGGGACCCTGCGGCCCCATGGCGACCCGGCGCTCGTCGTCACTCAACGCGAAGAACGACTCCCAGCTCGGGCCGTCGCCCACCAGGCCCGGCCACGCGTGGCGCACCTGGAACGCCGCGAGCGCGACGACGGCGAGGGTCACGGCGTGACGGGTCCACACCCGCGCCCCCAGCTCAGCCGCGGCGATCGCGAGCACCAGCGCGGGGAAGGCCAGCACGTAGCGCGCGATGGAAGGGTCTGGCGAGAGCAGCGTCGCCAGCACCGCGAGCCCCAACGGCCAGGCCCGTCGCCGCACCAGCCCGAAGAGCGCGAGCGGGAGCGCGACGAGGAAGAGCAACCCCAGCCCGCCGAGCTTCATGTCGAACGCCGGCGAGGTGTCGATGGCCAGCCACGAGACCGAGAGCCGCTCGAACAACCCGCCGGTCGCGTGCGGCAACGCGCTCCCGGCGCCGAGCAGCTCGTCGATCGAGCTCTCGCCGGGGAGCAGCAGCGGGCCGAGATGCACCGCCACCGGCCACACCGGGTTCCCGTGGCGAACCCACATCACCGCGTACATCTCGGCGCCGAAGACGAGCGTGAGGACCGCCGCGAGGAAGACCGGCCACAGCTGACCGGCCTTCAGCCCACGCACGGCCGCCACCGCTCCGAGGAACACCACCGCGAGCGGGGCCGAGGGCTTGCTGCCGAGGAAGAGGCCGAGCGCGAGGCCCCCGACGATGAAGCTGCGCGTCGTCACCGGCGAGAGCACGAGGAAGAAGAGGGCGCCGAGCAGCGCCGCCCCGGTGCCCACGTCGACATAGTTGGTGGGCAACTGCAGGAACACCGCCGGCACGGTGAGCCACGCTGCGCCCGCGAGGAGCGACAAGGAGCGGCCGCTCCCCAGTCGTCGCGCGAGGGCCGCGGTGATCAGCGCGCCCGCCGCGCCGTAGGGGACCTGGGCGAGGTCGACGAGCCGGTCGTCGGGGAGCATCGCGCGCAGCCAGATCATCCCCAGCTCGATGTTGTGGGGGTAGGTCGTGATGTAGCGGAGATCCAGCGGGACCTCGGCGAAGCCCCGGTGCTGCAGCACGAAGTTCACGAACGGCAGGTGGTACCCGTACGCGTCCCACTGCCAGACCGGCAGCAACCGCGCCGTGACGACGGCCGCCGCGAGCGTGACGACGAAGAGCAGCAGCCCCGGCCGGGCGTCGCTCCACGCGAGGCGCAGCAGCCCGTCACCCGGGGCCGCGCGCGTGGCCACCACGAGCCCCGCGGCAGCGACGACGAGAGACGCCAACAGCGTCGCCTGCGAGAGCACGCCCAGCCGTGAGAGCACTCCCACCGAGACGTGAACCAGGCCCATGCCAAAGAGGGCGGTCGCGACGACCCGGGTCGGGCGATCCCCCTGGGGAAACACCAGCCACGCGAGCCGCTGCGCGCAGAGCACCAGCAACGGGACGGCGATCGGCAGCAGGCCCCACGCGCGAAGTTCTTCGAGCCACATGGCGCCTCCATCGCGCGGCACGGGGTGCGGGCTCAAGAAACGATCCTGCGTCGGAGGTCACCGGTTCGTGACGTCACGTAGCCGAGACGAGAACTGTGGCCAAACGTTGCGCAGCGCGCGAACCGGGCCCCCTACGGTTCGCCGCGAAATGATCACCCTGCCCCTCGTGCTGTCCCTGCTCGTCGCCCAGCCTCCGCTCTCGCGCAACGTCGTCATCGTGACGCTCGACGGCCTGCGCCCTGCGGAGGTCTTCACCGGCGGCGATCGCGAGTTGATGCGCGGCGTCGAAGAAGAGCAGGGCCTCGTCGACCGCTACTGGCGCCCCGACCTCGACGCGCGCCGCCGCACCTTGATGCCCTTTCTGTGGGACCACGTGGCGCACGAAGGCCAGGTCTTCGGCAACGCCAACCGCGGGAGCCCGATGCGCGTCACCAACGAGCAGCGCTGCTCGTACCCCGGGTACAACGAGCTCTTCACCGGCGCCGCCGACCCGCGCATTCGCGGCAACGCGCACCCCGCGAACCCCAACGTCACGGTGCTCGAGTGGCTCTCGCAGCAGCGCGGCTTCGAAGGCCGGGTGCAGGCCTGGGCCACGTGGGACACCTTCTTCCGCATCTTCAACGTCGAGCGCTCGGGGCTCGACGTGCGGGCGGGCTGGGAGCCTCCGTTCGCGAAGGACGCCGCGCGCACCTCGGCCAAGGACACGCTCGACGACCTCTACCGCACCACCACGCAGGTCTTCGGCGGCAACGCGCTGGACGCCATCACCTGGGCCGCGCTCAAGGAGTCGCTGCACACCGACCACCCCCGCGTGCTCTTCCTCGGCCTGGGCGAGACCGACGAGTGGATGCACGCCGGCCGGTACGACCTCGCGCTCGAGGCCGCGCACCGGGGCGACGCCATCATCGCCGACCTGTGGAACACCTTGCAGGCGCTGCCGGAATACCGCGGCACCACGACGTTGATCATCACCACCGACCACGGCCGGGGCATCGGCGCGAACGACTGGCGGCACCACGGCGCCGAGACGCCGGGCTCCGAAGACGTGTGGCTGGCCGCGCTGGGCCCCGGGGTCCCCGCACTGGGCGAACGCAGCGACACCGGCCTCGTCACCCAGGCGCAGGTCGCCAGCACGATGGCTGCGCTGCTCGGGTACGACTGGAACGCCGTCGCGCCGAACGCCGGGCACCCCTTGCCGCTCTCGCCCTGAGCGCGGGCGAGTTGGCGCGTTCTGCACATGCCTTTGTCGTCGCCTGCCGATGAACTGGCGCGCGGCTCCGCCGACAATGGCTGCATGGCGACCTCTCGTATCGACCGTGCTTCGACCCCCGTCACCCAGCGGCTCAGCACGCCCGCACCTGCGCTGAAGAAGGCCGCCCCGGCGCCCGTGAAGGCCACCGGGTGGGCCCCCACGGCGAAGGCGGCCCACCCGTTCCAGAAGATGGAGACGAAGTTCGAGTCTTTCGTCGGCAAGCTGGTGCCCGCGCCGCTGCGGCAGGGCCCCGGGCCGAAGATCGACCCCTTCAACGCGAGCAAGGACTGGATGTCCGACCGCGTGTTCAACAGCCTCAAGCCGAACCTCGCGCCCGAGAAGCTGCAGGGTGCGCAGCGCGTGGCGTACGGCCCGCTCGCGGCGCCGCCCACGCTCAAGCGCCCGGTGGTGATGATCCCCGGGTTGACGATGCCGGCGAAGAGCTTCGACCGCATGGGTGATCAGCTCGCCACCAACAAGGCCAACGGCCCGGTCGTGGTCTACGTCGCCTCGCAGGACAAGTTCCGCCTCGGAGATCAACAGGGCCGCGAGGCCACCGCCGCCGAGCTCAAGAGCGCGAAGCTCTTCGAGGTCGAGTACCGCGACCCGTGGGCCTCGCCGACCCTCAAGGCCCCGCAGATCGCCCAGGCGTTGCAGCGCATCGCGACGGCCACCGGGCAGCCGGGCGTCGACGTGGTGACCCACTCCGCGGGCGGCACCGACTTCCGGCTGTACCTCGACGGGCGCGACCCCACGAAGGGCCCGAAGATCGAGCACGCGGTGTTGCTCGGCCCTGCCTCGCACGGCACGTACATGGGCAACATCGGCGACGTGGTGGGCAACCCGGTGAAGAACGTCGACGACGCGGGCCGCGAGCTCGCGGTGGGCTCGAAGCTGATCAGCGACCTCAACACCACGTGGGACCGCCAGAAGGCGCAGGTCGCGGGAGGCTTCACCATCGTCGGCACCAGCGGCACGCCCACCCTCGGCCCGAAGAAGGGGGTGTTCGAAGACGGCGACGGCTTCATGCCCACCGCGCAGCTCGCGATGCCCGGCGCGAAGACCGTGGTGCTCCCCGGGCCGCACAACACCCCGCTCGCTCACCTGTGGCAGGTGCAGTACTCGGGCGTGGTCAACGCGGCCTTCGACGTCCTCGGGCAGTAGCCGCCAGGTGCGGTAGAAGCACCCGGTGCGCCTCGCTCTTGCCCTGGTCCTCTGCTCCCTCGTGGTTTCCTGCTCTTCGCCCACGCCGCCCTGCGCCTCGAGCTGCACGGGGTGCTGTGACTCCGCCGGGACGTGCGTCACCGGGAGCAGCAACCTCGCGTGTGGCGCCGGCGGAGCGACCTGCGCGACGTGCCAGCTCGGGTTGAGCTGCGTGTTCGGGCAATGCGCGTCGGGGACGAACCAGGGCGGCGGCGCGGGTGGCGGCGGGGGCGGCTCGATGGGCGGCGGCACGGGTGGTGGAACCGTCGGTGGTGGCGGCGGCTCCGTCGGCGGCGGGAGCGGCGGTGGCGCGACCGGAGGGGGCGGCGGTGCCTCGATCGACGGCGGCGCGCTGATGCCCAACGTGATGCTCCTCATCGACACCTCGGGCTCGATGAGCCTGCCGATCAACCCGCAGGCGGTGGAGTGCCCCGCTGGTTGCGGCAGCAGCTCGACGAACCTCTGTCCCGTCCCCTGCCCGACGCGGATTGCTCAACTCCGCTCGGGCGTGGGGAACTGGCTGGCCGCGCGAGGCACCTCGGTGCGGCTCGGCCTGACGACGTTCCCCGAAGGGACCCTGTGCCAGTTGCCGACGAGCGCGGCAGTGGCACTCCCAGCGCCGAGCGCGACCGACGAGGGCACGGCGAGCGTGCTGCAACAGAACGCGAGCCAGATCTCCCTCGCGCTCCAGGCGAGGACGCCGCAGGGCGGCACACCCACCGGGCCGGCGTTGACCCTGCTCGCCTCCACGCCGGGGCTCACCGCGACGGACGGCCGCGAGGACTTCGTGGTGCTGATCACCGACGGGCTCCCCAACTGCAACGCGAACAACACCAACGCGGCGTGTACGTGCAACCCGAGCCTGTGTGGCGCGAGCTGTAGCGCGGTGTGCGCAGCGCAGACCACCGCGTGTCAGTGCACGACGTCGACGTGCACCAACGCCCTGTGCAGCCTCGGCTGCCTCGACACCGACGCGACGATCTCCGCCGTCTCGACGCTGCGAACCGCCGGCGTGCGGACCATCGTGGTGGGCTTCGGGGCCGACACGGCGAGCGGGCCCGCGATCACGGTGCTCGACGCCATGGCCCGCGCGGGCGGGGCTCCCCGGAGCTGCCCCAACGGAACGAGCGCCGAGTGTGGCGGGCTCCAGTGCCTGAGCAACCGCACCTGCGAGCAGGCGTTCTACCGGGCGCAGACGAGCGTCGAGCTGCAGGCAGTGCTCGGCGCGCTGTTCTGATCAGCTGAGCTCATTTCAGGTGCACCACGTACGCCAGGCCATCGAGCACGACGCGCGCGCCGTCGAGGAGTTCACGCGGCAGGTGCGCCCCGGCCGACGGCCACGAGGCCGCGTCGTAGCCTCCGGCCTTCGCGGAGGGCGTCAGCGGAGTCACCCACCCCGCCGCTTCGTTCTCCAACCACGCGGTGACGTCGGGAGCGAGCCACTCGACCCCCGGCACCGTCAGCGTGCGAGGACTGAGCCCGGTGCCGCCCAGACAGATCGACGCGCCGGTCGCGACGAGCGCCTTGATCAACTCCACGTCGGGCAGCTCAGGCAGGCGCGAACCGTCGAGGTTGAGCACCCTCACGCGCTGCGCGAGGTTGAGCAACCCCGGGCACGCGAACGGCTGCAGGGCCCCCAGCGAGAGGTCGACGCGCTCGACGTTCCCAGGCAGCGACTCGGCGAGCGCCGT
Source organism: Myxococcales bacterium (assembly GCA_038248085.1). Classification (GTDB taxonomy): domain Bacteria; phylum Myxococcota; class Myxococcia; order Myxococcales; family Myxococcaceae; genus Archangium_A. The sequence goes on from JBBRUE010000055.1 coordinate 9,373, forward strand.
CAGCACGTCGCGCTGTTCCGTCGCGAGCATGGGCATGAAGCGCTCTTCGAGACGAAGGGAGAAGCGCCGCAGGTACGGCGTGACGGCGCCGAGGAGGCCGCGCAGGCGCTCCGCCACGGCCGTCGGGAACTCGCCGGCGCCCAGGCCGCCCTGCTCGTTCCAGAACCCGGCGCCCGCGTGGCGACCCGACACGTCCTCGAGCACCAGGTGGTGGAGCCCCCGCACCGCCGGCGCCGACAGCACCTCGCGGACGTGAGCGGGAGGCAGCTTCAGGCTCAACACCAGCCGCACCACGAAGCCGCACCGCCACGTCGCGCCGAAGCCACCCCAGGGCTCGTACGGCAACTTCTCGCGGCGGGCCCGCGCCTGGGCCAGGGCACCGAGCAACTCGGGGTTCGAGATGCCGCGCAGCAGCTCGAGCTCGCAGCGCGCGAGCACGGCCCCGGGGGCGTCCTGCTCGAGGAGAAAGTCGGTGAGCACTTCCCACACCCCGACGTCGTCGGGCCGCGCGGCGAGGCCGTCGAGGATGGCTTCAGGCACCGCGCTCATTCGCCGGCCGAGACGAAGGGTGACGGCGTCGACGCCGAAGCGCGGGTTCCGCATGGCCGCATCATGCATTGCCGGGCGTACGAACAGAGGTGCCCACTCCACGCTCCACCTGGCACCTCGATGCACCACTCCGCGGCAAAAAAGAGACCTCAATCCGGTACCTTGTAGGGCCTCACGCCCCGGCTTCACCATTGCAATAGAGCCACTCATGCGGCGAGTCCTCCCCACCCTGCTCCTTGCGTTCGCCGTGGCGGCCTGTGAAGGGGCCATCGTCGGCGAGCGCCCTGCGACGCTTGCGGGCCCGGTCGAGCCCACCCCGCCGGGCGAAGAGGTGCTGCCCGACTTCGCCCCCGCGACGCTGCGCCCGCGGTTGTTGCTCGCGACGCAGTACCTCAACGCCATCAGCGATCTCCTCGGCCCCGACGCGGCGCGCCCGGTGACGCCGCCGCGCGACGTGCCGGTGAACGGGCTGACCGCGGTCGGCGCGACCCAGCTGTCGATCTCCGGCAACTCGGTCGAGCTCTACGAAGCCAACGCCTACCTCGCCGCGCAGGCCGCGCTCGCGTCGCGCCGCTCGGCGCTGATCACCTGCGCGCCCACCTCGAGCACCGACGCGGTCTGCATGCGCCAGCTCGCGCAGCGCTTCGTGCCCCGCGCCTTCCGCCGTCCCGCCACCGAGGTCGAGCTCACCCGCTGGACCCACCTCGGCCTCACCGCCGCGCGCGGGTACGACGACTTCGACAAGGGCGTGGAGTTCCTCTTCGCCGGCCTGCTGCAGTCGCCTGCCTTCCTCTACCTCGACGAGACCGGCGAGCCCGACGCGGCCGACCCCGCGCGCCGCCACCTCACCGCCTGGGAGCTCGCCTCGCGCCTCTCGTTCTTCCTCACCAACGCGCCTCCCGACGACGAGCTCCTCTCCGCCGCGGGGAACGGAGCCCTCGCCGACGACGCGGGCCTTCGCGCCCAGGCCCAGCGCCTGCTGCAGAAGCCGCAGGCCCGGCAGGCGATGACCGCGCTCTTCGACGAGGTGCTGGAGCTCCAGGGCCTCGAGCACCTCTCGAAGGACGCGCAGCGCTTCCCCGGCTTCGACGCCTCGCTGGGCAACTCGATGCGCGAGGAGACCCGGCGCTCGCTGGTGGACGTCGCGTTCGATCGGCCGGCCGACTTCCGCGACCTCTTCACCCGGCGCACCACCTTCGTCGACGGCCCGCTCTCGCGGCACTACGGCCTGCCCGCGGTCACCGGGTGGACCACGGTGAGCCTGCCCGCCGACCGCTCGGGGCTCCTCACGCAGGCGAGCTTCCTCTCGTTGATGTCTCACCCCTCGCAGAACTCCCCCACCTACCGCGGCCGCTTCATCCGGGAGCGGCTGCTGTGCGAAGGAATCCCCGCGCCGCCGCCCAACGTGAACACCACGCTCCCGCCGGCGCCCCCCAACACCCCGCGCACGCTGCGGCAGAAGGTCGAGCTCCACATGCAGAGCCCCTCGTGCAGCGGCTGCCACGTGGTGATGGACCCGGTGGGCTTCGCCTTCGAGGGCTTCGACGCCATCGGCCGCCGGCAGACGCTCGATGACGGGCTGCCCATCGACAGCTCCGGCGCGCTCGACGACAAGGGCCGCTACACCGACGCGCCGGGGCTCACCGCGCTGCTGCACGACGACCCGCGGGTGATGAACTGCCTGTCGCGCGTGGTGTACCGGCAGGCGACCGGGCACGTCGATCTCCCCTCGGAGTCGCGGCCCCTGCGCGCCGCCACGCGGGCCTTCGCGGCCGACGGCTACCACTACCAGTCGTTGTTGATCGAACTGGCGGCCTCCGAAGCGTTCCGCGCGGGCCTCCCGGAGGCGCCATGACGTTCCGACTCTCGAGGCGACGGCTGCTGCGCGGCGTGGGGGCGCTCATCGCGCTGCCCACGCTCGAGGCGATGCTCGACGGCACCGGCCTCGCCTACGCCGACGGCACCCCGCCGCCGCGCCGCTTCATCACCTGGTTCTTCGGCAACGGCGTCATCCGCAGCAAGTGGACGCCCTCGCAGGTCGGCACCACGTACACCCCGACCGAGCAGCTCGCCCCGCTGGCGGCGGTGCGCGACTACGTCTCGGTCATCTCCGGCTTCAACGTGAAGACGCCCAACCTGCGCGGCCACCACAACGGCGCGGCGGCGTTGCTCTCGGGTGCGCCGTTCATTCCGCTCGACCCGGGCGGCGCGAACTACAGCTCGAAGTTCGGGCTGAAGTCGATCGACCAGGTCGCGGCCGACGCCATCGCGGGGACCACTCCCTTCAAGTCGCTGCAGCTCGCGGTGAGCAAGCGCTACACCACCGGCGAGGGGCCGACGCTGGCGAGCTGCTCGCACCGCGGGCCTGATCAGCCGATGCCCCAGGAGACGAACCCCGCGCGGCTCTTCACCACGCTCTTCTCGGGCTTCACCCCGCGCGACCCGCTCGACCCGCGCGACGGACTGCGCGCCTCGGTGCTCGACGCGGTGAAGGACGACGCGAAGGCGCTGCAGTCGAAGCTCGGCGCGCGCGACCGGGAGCGGCTCGAGGCGCACCTCACCGGCATCTCCGAGTTGCGCACCCGGGTGCTGGCGCTGCCGCCGGTGTTCACCTCGTCGTGCGTGAAGCCCGCGACGCCCACCCAGACCAACACCGACGTCGGGGGCATCGAGCCGATCGAGGCGGTCTCGTCGGTGATGAGCGACCTGCTGGCGATGGCCTTCGCCTGCGACCTCACGCGGGTGGCGTCGTTCCAGTTCTCCGGCTCGGTGGGCGGGCACTGCTTCAAGTTCCTCACCCCCAACGCGCCGCGCGACAACGAACATTCCATCACCCACGACGCCGCGCTGCAGGGCCAGGTGAACGAGGCGGTCGTCTTCTCGATGCGGCAGTTCGCGTACACCCTCGCGGCGCTCAAGCGCACGGCGGAGGGGACCGGCAACCTGCTCGACCAGACGGTGGTGCTCTGCACCTCGGACGTCGCCGAGGGCCTCGACCATTCCATCAACGACTACCCGGTGCTCCTCGCGGGCAAGGGCGGCGGCACGCTCAAGTCGGGGTACCACTTCCGCTCGCCCAGCGGCCGCAACACGTCGGACGTGCTGATGACCTGTCTGCGCGCGCTGGGGACCGGGGCGTCGTCGGTCGGCAAGGACGCGGGCCTCTCGACCACGCCCATCGCCGAGCTGCTGGTGTGAATCGGGAGGTCAGCGCACCGACTCGACGCCCTGGTTGGCCAACGCGTCGGCCCGCTCGTTCTCTTCGTGGCCCGCGTGACCCTTCACCCAGTGCCACTCGACGTGGTGCTTCTGGGCGGCCGCCTCGAGCTCCTTCCAGAGGTCGGCGTTCTTCACCGGCTCCTTGCCCGAGGTGCGCCAGCCGTTCTTCTTCCACGCGTGGATCCACGTGGTGATGCCCTGCTGCACGTACTTGGAGTCGGTGTGCACGCGCGCCTTCACCGGCCGGGTGAGCGCGTCGAGGGCGCGGATGACGGCGGTCAGCTCCATGCGGTTGTTGGTGGTGTCCTTCTCGCCGCCGAAGAGCTCGCGCTCCTTGCTGCCGTAGCGGAGCAGCGCCCCCCAGCCGCCCGGGCCCGGGTTTCCGCTGCAGGCGCCGTCGGTGAAGATGTCGACGACGGTGTGGCCATGGGTCGTCATGAAGGGGCGCTGCAAAGCACGACCTCCCACACTTTGCACCCGGCGCGCGCGCCAGGGGTTACGCAGGCGCCATGATCCGTTCATCTCCCGTCGTCCTCCTCACCCTCGCGCTCTCGTTGAGCGCCTGCGAGCTGTCCAATCCCGCCTCACGCTGCGGGGCGGCGACCTGCGCCAACGGGTGCTGTGACTCGAACGGCGTGTGCCAGGCCGGGGCCTTTCCCCAGGCGTGCGGCACGAGCGGGTTCGCCTGCCAGGCCTGTGGAGCGGGCTCGCTGTGCCAGTTCGGCCAGTGCCTGGGTGGATCGACCGGGGGCGGCACCGGCGGTGGCGGAGGCAGCTGCACGCCGCGGAGCTGTGTCGCGCAGCAGAAGAACTGCGGCGAAGTCGACGACGGGTGCGGCGGGCGCCTGATGTGCGGCAATTGCGAAGTCCAGGGCGAGTCGTGCGGCGCCGGCGGCGTGGCAAACGTGTGCGCCGCGGGGACCTGCACGCCGGCCACCTGTTCCTCCCTGGGGAAGACCTGCGGCGCGGTGAGCGACGGCTGCGGCGCGTTGCTCAACTGCGGCACCTGCACCGCCCCGCAGACCTGCAACGCGATGAACGTGTGCGCGCAGGCCGCGTGCACGCCCAGCACCTGTCCTCAGCTCGGGAAGAACTGTGGAGCGGTGAGCGATGGGTGCGCGGGACAGTTGAACTGCGGCACGTGCAGCGTGGCCGGCGACACCTGTGGTGGCGGCGGGATGACGAACGTCTGCGGCCACGGCGCGTGCGTGCCGCGTACCTGCACACAGGCGGGGGCGACGTGCGGGGCGGTCAGTGACGGCTGCGGCAACATGCTCAGCTGCGGCACCTGTTCCGGCGCGCAGACGTGCGGTGGCTCGGGCACGCCGAACGCTTGCGGAGCGATGTGTGTCGGCACCTGCCCCACGGGCTTCACCTGCATGACCGGTGATGGCGCGTGTGCGGGCGGCAACCTGGGAGCGCTGGTATTCGACATCCCCGTGCCCGCGCAGCACGCCATCTCCGGCCGCATCACGCGCAACGCCATCGCGCCGACGGCGACCCAGTGCAGCACCGGCTATTCCTTCGAGGAGCTCCGCTTCGAGCACGCCACGGACCCGCGCTTCAACCAGACCCTCACCGTCGACTGCACCGGCTCGGGCGTGAGCACCTTCGCCTTCACCGGGAACTTCTACCCGGGCGTCTACAAGGTCACCGCCACGCCCAGCTCCAGCTATGGCTACATGACCAACCTGCCCTCGTGGAGCACCGTCGTCTCGACCGCCTTCACCATCTCGGCGCCAC
>JBBRUE010000056.1:0-14830 GCA_038248085.1 Myxococcales bacterium
ATGCCCTCGCGGATCACCTTCTCCAGCGCGGGCCGATCGCCGCGGGCGAAGCGCCAGCGCGTGAAGTCGGCGTGGTGCTTGAGGCCGTACGCGGTGAGCACTTCCGGCGTGTCGTGCTCGGGGTCGACGGTGAAGCTCACCAGCTGCAGGGCCGGGAGATCGGAGGCGCTGCGGTCCTGCAGGGCGCCCATCTTCGCGGTGAACTTGGGGCAGATGTTCGGGCAGCGCGTGAAGATGAAGTTCGCGACCCACACCTGGCCGGTCAGCCCCTCGGTCGAGATCGCCGCGCCCGATTGATCGACGAAGGCGAACGCCGGCACGGTCGACATGACCGGCAGCTCGACCTTGAGCGACTCGCGCGGCGCCTTGATGCGCCACCCGACGATCGCCACCAGCACCAGGCCGAGCAGCCCGACCCACAGGGCTGGCCGCCGGAAGAACGCGACGCGCGGTGCTGCGATGCTCACTTGGTGTCGCGCTTGAGCTCGGTCCCGAGGACGCGGTCCATCCACCGGTGGCTGATGCCGTAGTTCTTTTTGTAGTCGGCGAAGTGGTGCGCCATGTGGTGCGCGCGGAGCTGCTTGCCCCACTCGGTGCGCGGCTCACGGTTGTGGGTGGACCAGTGCGTGAAGTCGTACCAGAGGTAGCCGACCACGATGCCCACCCAGAACGGCACCGTGAAGTCGGGGCGCTGCAGGAACCACAACCCGCCGGCGATGATCGAGGCGAGCGTGATGCTCACCGGGAGCGGCATCACCAGCCGCGTGTCGTCATCGGGGTACTTGTGGTGGAAGCCGTGGCCGGTCGGGCCGGGCAGCCAGTGAAAGAGGTACCCGTGGATGAAGTACTCGAGGAACTGCCAGGTCAGGAAGCCGACCGGCAGCATCGCGAGGGTCTGCACCGGGGTCGTCATGCCGTGGGTGAGCGCGTAGCCCGTCACCCCGAGGACCACCGGGATCCAGAAGAAGAAGGGCATCGTGGGGTGCACCTTCGAGAAGAACTCCAGGAAGTTGCTCTCGAACATGCGGCCGCGGGTGTTCCGCACGTAGTCCCGGAAGGTGGCTTCGGAGTCGCTCATGGAGCGGGCCTCCTAACCGAGCCACCGACGGAATGGCAACTCGCCCATGCCCGAGCGGGGAGTGTCTCTCGCCTGCAAAACGTGCGTGGCCCGGCGGGGCTCAGCGCGGTGGCAGCGGGTTCTGCACCGGCAGCACCGGGGCGATGGGTGGGCGCGGCCCGGGAATGCCGCTGCCGTACCGGCGGAAGCCCGCCATCAGGAAGGTGACTACCGTTTGCACCGGGGGCGGCGTCGGGCTGAGCACGCCTCCGCAGACCTCGAGCGCATCGGAGTACGTCGTCGGCCCGGCCTTCTGCGCGAAGAAGAGACAGCCGGCCTGGAGCTGCGACGCCGGCTCGACCTTCAGGTGCCGCTCGTAGAACCCCCACTGCATGTCGAGCTGGCTCGGGGTGAGGGTGATCTTCACCGGGTACTTGCGGACCATCGTGCCCCAGTCGCCTTCGACGGTGGTGATGTCACCCTCGTGCCTCACGGTGAGCGCTCCGCTGATCAGCAGCGGGGTCGACCCGGTCGAGATGCTCAGCAGCTTGGTGATCACGCGGTCGCCTTCGATGCGCGCCTCGGCGTCACCGGTGGCGTCGTTCCAGACCCCGGGCGCGCGGCGCGTCAGCTTGAGGTTGAAGCGGGTGTTGATGTTGCTGCTGACGAGCGCGTCGGTGAACCACACGTCGCCGATGCGCCCTTCGACCTGCCCGGGGCCCGAGGTCACGGGCTCGCCTGCGGGCACCTTCTCGAGCGCGATGTCGCTGAGCTCGAGCGTGCCCGGGCCGGCGAGGGAGAGGCCCAGCGAGAGCAGCTCCGCGGTGGCCGGGACGTCGACGACGACGGACAAGCGCGCGCAGCTCCGGGTGCCGCGCAGGGGGCGGGCCCGCATGTCGTCGAAGGCGAGCGTCTTGCGGGTGGCGTCGTCTGCGCGGAAGAACAGCCCGCCCCAGCCCGTGAGCTCGTGCGCGTCGACGGTGGCCGTGTAGCGCACGCGTGCGCCCCGGAAGTCGTCGGCACGGAAGGTCTGCAGCACGCCGATCGGGCCCTTCGGTTCGAGGCCCTTCGTGGTGACGTGGACCGCGCGCGTGCCGCAGGCGCCGACGTCGACCGTGGTGACATCGTAGGCGCTCGCCCCGGCGCCCGAGACGAACCACCCGCGCGCCAGCCCGGCGTCGCTCTGCGCGCCCGCCACCATCGAGAACAGCAGGGTGCAGCTCAGCAGGCATCGACTCATGGCGACCTCACGTGGAGAAAACGGCGCGCGGCTTCGAAGGCTTTTGGGGGCGGCTCACAGCGAGAACGGCGCGCGCGCTTCGAAGGCTTCCGGGGGCGGCGCTTCGCCCGCGAAGTGGGTGTTGTCGGCGATCTCGTCAGCGGCGACGCCCGCGTCAGGAGCCGTTCGGGCGGCCTCGACCGGCCCGCGATCGATCAACAGCGCGAGTGCGGCAGCGAGGGCGAGCGGCGCGGCGAGCCAGGCGAGGCGCCCCCGCGAACGCAGCGGAACGACCTTCGCCGCAGGCGCCGTCGCCGTCGCCAGCGCGTGCTCGAGCTGGAGTTCCACGCGCGCCTCCCGTTGCAGGAGCGCTTCACACCCGGGGCAGGTGCGCGCGTGGGCGGCGAGCGCTTCCGACTCGGGGGTCTCGAGAAGACCGGCCACCCAGCGGGCGGCGTCGTCGGTAGTGAAGTGGCTCATCGGGGCTCCGTTTCGACGTCGAGGGCGCTGCGGAGGGCCCGGCGGACCTCCCAGAGAATCTGTCGCACGCGCTGGAGGGACAACCCCTCGCGTTGGGCGATGTCGGCGTGGGGCCGCTGGTCTTCGACCGCCTGCCGGAAGATGCGTTGGTGCTGCGCCGAACGATCGGCGAGGGCCAGGTGCACGCGCTGGAGTTGCTGCGCGGCGACCAGTTGGCGATCGGCCGCGGGCGCGTCGTCGCCGGCGGGCGCGGGGTCGAGGTTCGCCGCCCGCTGCGCGCGACGCCGCAGGTCCTTCGCCAGGAACCGGGCCTGGGCGATGATCAACCCGGGGATCTGCAGGTCGACGATCTCCCCGCGTTGGTGCTTGTTCCAGATCGAGGCCCACGCTTCCTGCGCGAGGTCCTGTGCCTCGTCGAGCCGCAGTCCGTCGGCCAGCAGCGCCACCTTCACCCGGTGCGAGAAGTGACCGGCGAGGTCGCCCCATGCCGAGCGATCACCCGTTCGGGCTCGTGCGAGCAGGTGGAGCGTGTCGAGCGCGGGGGCGGCCATCATTCGCTCTCTGAACGCTCGAGACCGTCGGCCATATCGGCGCTCAGGGCGGGGCGGGGGGCACGGGCGCCGGAACCGTCGTCTGCAGCGCGCGCGTGAGGGCTGCGCCGAAGGCCTCGGTCCTCCGGTCGATGCTGCCCACGAAGGTCTCGACGATCGCTCCGTCGCGGCCGTAGACGACGGTCAGCGGGAGCTTCGAGAGATCGTGCGCCACGCGCACCGAGAGGTCGGCCCAGCACACCCGGTCGCGAAAGAAGGGGGGCTGGTTGGCGAGCCAGCCGTGGAACTTCGAGTTCGGCGAGGGCCGGTCGTCGTAATACGCGGGAATGAGCACCACGTCGGGGCCGGCGTCCTGCACGAGCTGCGCGAGCACCGGCAGCTCCTTGATGCACGGCGGGCACCACTCGGCCCAGAAGTTGAGCACCACCACGTGCCCTCGCAGGGCCGCGATGGTCGTGGTCGAGCCGCTCTTCTCGTGGCGGATGGTGCCCGTCGTCGCGCAGCCGGCCAGCGCGAGCGCGAGCACCACTACCCGGCACTTCACGCGGGGATCCGCTTGAAGGTCCGCCGCGCGGCGAAGAGCCCCAGCAGCAAGAGGAACGAGCCCAGGAAGAAGGCGGCCCCGGGCACCTTCACCGGCGCGTGCTCGCTGATGAAGAAGCCGAAGAGGTTGGTCGCCAGCGGCGGGCCTACGATGCTGGTGATGCTCGTCACGCTCGAGATGCCGCCCTGCAACATGCCCTGCTCGTTGGGCGGCACGGCCTTCGACATCAGCCCCTGGGCCGACGGGCCGGCGATGGCGCCGAGTGAGCCGAGCACGAGGAAGACGTAGAGCATCCACCCGTACGGCGCGAGCCCGTAGGCCACGAAGACCACCATGGTGATGATGATGCCGGTGGTCAGCGACTTCCGCTCGCCCAGCCGGGGGATGATGCGGCGCATGAGCCCGCCCTGCACGATGGCCGCGGTGATGCCCACCACGCCCAGCGAGATGCCGGTGGCGCGAATGTCCCAGCCGTAGCGGTGCTCGGTGTAGAGGACCCAGGTGCTCTCGAGGCAGCGCTGCGCCACGCCGACCAGGAAGAGGGTCGCCGCCAGCCCGAGCACCACCGGGTACTTCGCCAGCGCCGAGAGCGTGCCGACGGGGTTGCCCCGCTTCCACGAGAAGGGGCGGCGGTGTTCGGGCGCGAGCGACTCCGGCAACATGAACAGGCCGTACATCGCGTTGGCGAAGGTGAGGCCCGCCGCGATCACGAAGGGGAAGCGAATGCCGGGCAGCATCGCGTAGCCGGTCAACTCCGCGACCGCGTGGGGGAGCGGCACCTCGATCGTCCCGAGGAACGCCGACATCAGGGGCCCGATGACGAAGCCGAGGCCGAAGGCCATGCCGATGAGCCCGAAGTTCTGCGCGCGCTTCTCAGGCGGGCTCACGTCGGCGATGTACGCCGAGGCAGTGCCGATCGACGAACCGCACAGGCCGGCCACCACGCGCCCGAGGAAGAACCACGCCAGCGACGGCGCGAAGGCGAGCAGCACGTAGTCGAAGCCCGCGCCGAAGATCGAGATCAGCAGCACCGGCCGGCGGCCGAAGCGGTCCGACAGCGAGCCCATGATCGGCGAGAAGACGAACTGCATCAGCGCGTACGAGGCAGCCAGCACCCCGACGTAGAACGCGCCCTTCGTGGGGTCATTGCCCACGAAGCTCTCGACGAGCCTGGGGAGAATGGGGACGACCAGGCCCAGGCCGAGGATGTCGAGGAACAGCGTGACGACGATGAAGCCCAGTCCCGCTTTGCGTGACGCCATGAGCGACGACGCCTACTTCACTTCCCAGGTGAACGTCTCACTGACGATCATGTCGCCCTGCGGAAAGTGCACCGTCTGGCGGCGATTGAGTATCAGCCCGGTAAGGTCCGACACGCACACCGAGGCCTCGCCCATGGCGTGGCCTTCGACCTCGATACCGAAGTCGACGCGGCGGCAGGACTCCCCGTGGACGGTGTCGCTGTGCCCGTCCTTCGGCGCCACGGCCTTCACCCACGCACCGAACCCGCCGTCGGCGCGATCGATCGCCTGGTCGAGTGAGAGCTTCATCAGGTTGTGGAGCAGCCCCATGCGCGAGAGCCCCAGCGCCACCGCTTCACGCAGCTTCGGTGCCGGCGGGTCGCGGTGCGACGAGACCGACGGGCCCTTGGTGAGGGTGCGGGTGGTGCCCTCCGGGTCGCGCGAGTCGACGAGCACCTGCACGGGGTCCGATTTGAAGTTGCCCTCGGCCTGCAGGTACAGCGCGTTGCCGTCGTAGAGGCGGAGCGTGCCGGTCATCTTCGCGGCGTTCTCGCCCTTCGATTCGATCTCGAAGGTGCCGGTGACGTTCCTCGCGGTGAGCAGCACGGTCTCTGCGAGGGCGAGGCGTTCGTCGGGCGGGAGCGACTCGGGGACCGGGCGGGGGCCGGAGACACAGGCGGTGATCAGCACGCCAAGTGAAGCGCAGGCGAGGTGAAGCGAGCGGGGTGCTGTCACGACGCCACCACCATCGCCGTCGTCAGCGTCTTGAGCAGCCGGTCGGCCTCGTGGGCGGTCGGCGCCTTCGGGTCGAGGTCGCGCGCCCTCTCGAGGGCGGTGCGGGCCGCGGGGTGATCGCCCTTCAACTTGAGCGCGATGCCGAGGTTGAGGTGCACCGCGGGGTTCTCGCCGTCCATGTCCTGCGCCTCGCGGAAGGACGCCAGCGCCTCGTCGAGATCTCCCGAGAGCAGGGCCTCCTTGCCCTTCGCGAGCTTCTTCTCGGAGTCGTTGATCAACTCGATGTCGATCACCGCGCGGCCGGCCAGGGTGAACACCAGCACCCGCAGCAGCCCGGCCCAGTAGAACGTCGCGCCTTCGACGGCCACCACCGCGGCGAGCGGGATGTCGGGCAGCAGCTGCTTGCCGCGGAACTTGAAGCGGACCTTGGTGTAGCGCCCCTTCTTCGCGAGGGTGACGACCTGCTCCTTGAGCTTGTTGAGCGAGGCCTCGATCTTCCGGGGGTCGATCTCGAAGGGCAGGGTGGGTGACGACGACGCCTTCGCCTCCACCAGCCGCTCCTTCGGCTTGGGTTTGCTCGCCTTGACTGCCGATTTCGACCGCTTCGTGCCTGCAGCCTTCTTCGTGGCCATGGAAGGTACGGTAGCATCGGCCCCGCCATGACGATGTACACAGAGTCACTCCGGGCCTTCCTCAAGCCCGTCCTTGCCTTCCTCGACGACGACGCCGTCACCGAGATCATGATCAATGGTCCGACGGACGTGTGGATCGAGAAGAAGGGGCTGCTGACCAGGACCGACGTCACCTTCACCGAAGAAGGCCTGCTCGGCGCCGCGCGCAACATGGCCCAGTTCGTCGGCCGCATGCTCAGCGACGAGCGGCCGCGCCTCGACGCCCGCCTCCCCGACGGGAGCCGCATTCACGTGGTGATCGCGCCCATCGCCCGCAAGGGCACCACGATCGCCATTCGTAAGTTCTTCAAGGGCAAGCTCAAGCCCCAGAGCCTGGTGGACTTCGGCTCGATCACCATCCCGATGCTGCGGGTGATCGAGGCCGCGGTGCTGGTGAAGTTGAACATGCTCGTCTCGGGCGGCACGGGCTCCGGCAAGACCACGCTGCTCAACATCCTCTCCTCCCTCATCCCCGACGAGGAGCGCATCCTCACCATCGAGGACTCGGCCGAGCTCCAGCTCCAGCAGAGCCACCTGGTGCCCTTCGAGTCGCGCCCGCCGGACAAGTTCGGCAAGGGCGAGGTGACGATGGGCCACCTCCTGATGTCGGCGCTGCGACTGCGGCCCGATCGCATCGTGGTCGGCGAAGTGCGCGGCGGTGAGGCGTTCGACCTCATGCAGGCGATGAACACCGGCCATGGCGGCTCGATGGCCACCGTGCACGCCAACACCCCGACCGACTCGCTGCGCCGCCTCGAGTCGTTGTGCCTGATGAGCGGCGTCGAGCTGCCGATGGTCGCCGTGCGCGCCCAGGTGGCCAGCGCGATCAACTTCATCGTCTGCTGCGAGCGCCTGCAGGACGGCAGCCGCAAGACGATCGCCGTCTCGGAGGTGCTGCCGCTCAACGAGAAGGGCGACTACCGCACCCAGGACATTTTCCTCTTCATCCCCGTCGCCAAGGACGAGAACGGCAAGCTGCTGGGGTACCACGCGCCCACCGGCGTGCTGCCCAGCTTCGTCGCCAAGGCCCGCGCCTACGGCTTCGAGGATCTCACCGACGAGTTCTTCGACCCGCGCACCTACGGGGTGCCGCCGCCGCCGTTGATCCACGGCCTGGGCGAGAACGTGACGACGCACTGGGCCCCCTCGCTCAAGCACCGCGAGCAGCACATGCCTGACCCCGACTCGTACAAGGCGGAGTGGAAGGACTTCGAGAACAAGCTCAAGAGCGACGCGAAGGCGAAGAACGCCGAGAAGTCGAAGGTCGCGGTGCAGGTGCCCGCCGGCCCCACGCCGCAGAACAAGCCCGGCCAGGCAGCGCCTTCCCGGCCCGGGGTGCCCGCGCAGCGCCCGCCGGCCCCGCCGCCCCGGTCCGCGCCGGTCGCCTCCAACAAAGACGACCTCACGCCGCCGCCCACCCGCAACCCGCTGCTGGCCAGGAAGCCACAACCCGAGTCGGCGCGCGAGACGGGTGACGAAGAGCCTGCCGACTCGAGCGTTCAGGTGAGCGACGAGGTCATGGAGGAGGGCAGCGATCCCAACTCCACCGCCATCAAGCAGAACCCGTTGGTGACAGGTCGCCGGCCTCCCCCGCGGCGATGACGCTGAACTCGCTGCGCTCGAGTCCCGCAGGTCTGGTGAAGACCTTCGCCCGGTGGCTGGCGCCGACGCCCCCGGAAGCGCTCCTTCCGGAGGTGGAGCGACGCCAGCTCTCACGCATTCGGCAACATGTTCCCCTCCTCTACCTGATCGCCACGTTCAACCTGTTGATCGTGATGGCGGTCTGCGCGCACGCGGGCATCAGTCCGGCCAAGTACCTGTGGATGTCGGGGCTGGCGGTGCTGGCCGTGGTGCGAACCGTCATGTGGGTCCGCAGCGAACACGCGACGCTCGCGCCCGTGGCGGTGTCGGCCGCGCTCCGGCGGTCTGCCTGGGTGGCGGTCGGAAGCCTGGCGTTGATGGGCGGGTTCAGCAGCTGGACGTTCGTCTCGGGCGCTTTCCTGCAGTCGACCCTCATCCCCGTCTCGTTGGCGTTCGGGTCGATGTCGATCGCGCATTGTTTCGCCACGGTGCGCCCGTCCTCGGTGGCCGCGCTCCTGCTGGGCATCGTCCCCTCGGCCGTAGCCATGATCCTCGCGGGCGACTTCAACGCCCGGGTCCTCGGCGTCAGCATGCTCAGCGTCGCCCTGCTGATGATTCGGCTCGTCGCGATGCAGTTCGACCAGTTGGTCACCGAGGTGCGGTTGCAGCGCGAGGTGCATGAACTCGCCCACACCGACGCCCTCACCAATCTGCCCAATCGTCGCTCGGCGATGGGACTGATCGAGAAGGAGCTGGCGGCCGGGGTCACCAACGTCTTCGGCGTCGCGCTGCTGGACCTCGACGGCTTCAAGGGCGTCAACGACTCGCTGGGCCACCTGGCCGGCGACGAGCTGCTCCGGGTGGTCGCGCAGCGCCTGTCGGTCAGCCGCGCCCCCACCGACACCGTGGCGCGCCTCGGGGGGGACGAGTTCCTGGTCATCTTCCGGTCGGTGCAAGACGGGGCCGATGTCGACCGTCGGGTCGCCACCATGCTCAACGCGCTCTGCCAGCCGGCGAACCTCGAGCTGGGGACCGTCATGGTGAGCAGCAGCCTGGGCTACGCCCTGTTTCCCAGCGCCGGCACCACGACCGCGGCGCTGCTGGCCCACGCCGATGACGCGCTCTACGAACACAAGCGCGAGCGCACCGGTGTCCCGACAGTGGGTGGGGGCGAGCGACGGCGTCACCGGGCCCGCTGAGGATGCGGATGCACGCGTTTGACGTCTGTCAGGGTTGAGCGGGCGCGCCTGATTCGGCAGCCTCCGACCCATGAAGATCATCCGCACGAGAGACCTGCCGTGGAGCGAGGGGATCAACAAGGGCGCGTTCGTGCAGAACCGCAAGGCGCTCGGAGGCCAGGCCCTCGCGTGCGGCCTGTGGGAGCTGCCCCCCGGCAAGAAGTCGTTCCCCTTCCACAGTCACCACGTCACCGAAGAGGCGATGTTCGTCATCTCGGGCACCGCGAAGGTGCGCACGCCCGACGGCGAGACGCCGATCGGCCCCGGTGACTTCGTCTCGTTTTCCCCCGGGGGGCCGGCGCACCAGTTGCTCAACGACGGCACCGAGCCCCTGGTGTACCTGGCCGTGTCGGCGCCCAAGGGCGTGGACGTCGTCGAGTACCCCGACTCGAACAAGGTGGCCTCGTCGGTCGGGGTGTGGCCCGACGTGAAGCGGTTCGTCTTCAAGACCGAAGACGCCGCGGGCTACTTCGACGGGGAAAACGACGCCGGCTAGCCGAGGTCGGGAGCGACGACCCGGCGCAGTCAGCGGCTCCATGGGTCGCCGCCGTCGCCTGACCCCACGTGTCAGACCTCGCGGGCATGCTCAAACACACCAGTCGGGCATCCAGGGGTAGATATGGAATTCGGCCACTTCAATCGAACCGTCCGCAAGACCTCGCGCGCGGTACGCGACCGTCAGCGGGCCGCGAGCGACTACCTCGGTCCGTGGTTCTACGCAGACGACTCGCGATTCACGGTGTCCGATGCAATCTCACTGGGCATGCTGTTGCGCAGTGAACGCGCGGGGGGCGACGCCAACATCAGCGCGTTCCTGGGAAAGGCGTGGAACTCCGTCACCAGGGGATTGCGGTTGCCTCGCCCGGAGACGCTGCTCCGAACCCACGGGCGGTGTTGGGGCGTCAGTCCCGTTTCGCGCTCCCTGGACCAGCTCCTTCGGGTTCGACGGATGGCGATCGGAATTCAGGACGAATGGGGCGTCACGCTCGAAGGTGACCTCTGGGGCCTTGGGCGCCCCGGTCTCTCCAGGGCACAGCACGCACGCGTCCTGGGTCTGCGTGAGTGGTACCGGAAGGTGGCCGATGAATGCCTCGGGGGGCTGCCGCGCATCGACCGGACGATCGCTCTGCTGCTCGGCTGGAAGCCCGGCGCCGTCGTGCGCTTCGCGATGTTGAAGTCGAAGTTCAGCTTCCCCCCGTTGGTCGACTACGAGCTTTGAGATCGTGCACGGGGAGGGCTCTGGCGCTTCAGGGCCGCCGACGCGGTGGCTTGCTGACCCGCGCCCGACCGAGGGACGCGCGGAAGAGACTCGCCAGCTCGTCCTGGAGTTGCTGCACGAGACGGGGGTCGACCTGGGGCTCCGGCGGCTCCTTGAAGCGCGCCTGCATCTGGCGCTTCCCGTTGGTCGTGAAGAACCCGTCGACCTCCGAGCCCGTGCCGCGCTGCTTCGACATGGCGCGCTCGGCCGACTTCAGCTTCGAGCGTTTGCCCATGTACGAGCTCCGGTCGCGGTAGTCCTCGATGAAGGACGCGAGGTGGCCGGCGAGGGCCAGCGCGCGCGGCGAATCGAGCCGCTCCAGGCGCGCGACGGCCTCGGTGATGGTGTCGACCGCGTCCTGCCACCGCTCCTGCTCGGCGAAGGCGCGGGCCCGCTTCTGCGCGTTGGCTGCGAAGACCAGCGCCACCGCCTCGATGACCTCCGGGTTCGCCCCCCCGTGCGGACCCGGGGCGAAGGCGAGGCTCACCTCGCAGCTCGACTCCTCCTGGCTGCCGCTCAGCACGTCCCGCCACCGGGCCACGAGGCGAACCTCGAGGGCCTGCTGCGCGGGCATCGGCGGCAGCGCCAGCTCCACGACGAGGTCCCTCCGCTCCTCGCACGACAGGTCATCGAGGCGGATGACGAGGCGCTCGCCGTTCATCTCGCTGCGCTCGTCGTTGAGCAGCGTCGCCGAGCCACGCTGGAGCGAGAGCTCGAGCACGATGTCCATCGCCCGCACGCCGAGCAGCCCGCCCAGCTCCTGGGCGAAGGCGTCGGTGATGGCGTCCTCGTCCTTCGCGACGTACGCGTTGCCGCGCGTCAGGTCCGCGAGGAACGAGAGGAAGTCCGCGTCGTGGTCCTCACCGAAGCCGAACCACGAGACCGAGAAGCCCTCGAGGCGGTCGCGGAGCAAGGTCGCCCACGCAACCCGGTCGTTCTCGGGGATGCCCACGTTGGCGTGCCCATCGGTGAAGAGCAGCACGCGACGGACCGCGTCGGGCGCGAGCGCCGGGGCGGCCTTGAGGTCGGCGATGGCACCGAGGAAGCCACCCGACATGAAGGTGCTCCCCAGGGGCCCCAGTCGCCCCACGGCCTCGTGGAGCCGGCTCTTCCCGGCGGCGTCCATGCGCGTGGGCGGGAGCACCTGGGCCACCTCGCTCTCGAAGCTCGTGATGCCGAGCCGGTCCTGCGCCGAGAGCTCCGAGGCGAGGGCGAGCAGCGAGCGCTTCACCTCGTCGAGCTTGGCGCCGGCCATCGAGCCCGACACGTCGATGCACGCCACGAGGTCGAGGGGAGGGCGCTTGAGGTCTGGCCGGCCCTCCGCGTCGAGGCGGATGAGGGCGTGCGTCTTGCCCGCGCGGTTGGCGGTGACGTGGCGGTGCTCGAGGAGCAGCTGCGTGTGGAGGGAGTTCGACATGGTGCGTGTCTCCGGATGAGAGGGGTCAGCAGGACTTCGCGCGCGCCGCCTTGCGCGCGACGGCGAGGACGGTGCGGTCGGCGAGGCCGTGGTCGCGCTTGAACGTCTCGACGACTCCCAGCGCCTCCTGGAACCGCTGGTGGGCCCAGGTCGTGCCGTGGCCGAGCCGCTGGCCGACTTGCTCGAGACTGAGCCCCTTCACGCGCAGCGCGAAGACCGCGAAGGCGTCTGGCCCCAGCGCGCGTCGGAGCTGCACCATGAGCGCCTGGGCCTCGACGTAGAGGTGGTAGCGCTCGTCGGGAGCCAGGCCTTCGTCGGGCACCAACTGTGTCTCGGGGTCATCGGTCCCCGACTCGGGCTGCGGCCCGAAGCGCCGGAAGAGCCCGTCGGCGATGACGTTGGGTCGCTTCACGAGCGCACGGTCGGCACGAATGGCGACCCAGGTGGCCTTCTGGACGGCCTGGTAGCTCCAGTCACCGGTGTCGTCCTGGAGCCGGATGGGCGTCTGCTCCTCGCCGGAGGGCACTTCGTCCTTCACGGCCCGCCGAACGTGGGCGCGCAGCGTCCGCAGGAGGTTCCAGTGAGGGATGGTCTCCACGCGGAGCTGCCGCAAGCGCCGGCGCACCGCGGGGACGAGCTGCTCGTCGGGCAGGGCGAGGAGCACCTTCAGCGGCCGCAGGTCGTCGCGAACACAGGCGATGGCGAAGTCGGAGAGGAGCTGGTCCTCGGCCGCCGGCGTGGTGCGGCTCCCGAGGAGCGCGCGGACGCGGGGCCGGAGCGCCCGCTCGAACTGGGCGTAGCTCGTGTCGTCGCGGAGCGCCTCGAGGCCGGTGCGGAGTTGACTGGCGAGTCGCGAGGGCGCAACGCGGGGCGGCAGTGGTTCGGTCATGGAGAAGCTCCCTGGGTTCATCGAGGTGTCTGCGGGGTCCATGACGACAGAACTCGCGGGCGTTTCGTTCCTGACAGCACTCACCGCGTCGTCGCCTCGTCGGGCCGCGAGCGGCGCGACCTTCCCGGCACGAGGAACGCCGCGGCGCAGGCGCGCAGGGTGTTGTCGTGGATTTCGAGGACCGGTCGAATCGACTGCGGCCACGGGCGCGCGCGGTCCTCCTGGTAGCCCCCGGCGAGGTCCCACGCGATGGGCAGGCCGAGCCGGGCGCACGCCTGGAACACGATGGTGTCCCGCGCATGCAGTTGCTCGGTGGTGAGGAAGCGGCAGCCGACCGGGTCCGAGACGTGCGGGTCGGCGCCGGCCTGGTACAGGACAATCTCCACGCCCGCGGCCTTCCACTCGTCGAGCAGCACCGGGAGGTGGGCGAGGAACGCGGGGGCCTCGCTGGCGCCCCCTCGGTAGTGGGCCGAGCCGCGGGTGTAGTGGAGGACGCGGCTGCGGAGCCCGGGCACCCGGTCGAGGATGTCCTCGGTGCCGTTCCCGAAGTGCGCGTCACAGTCGAGGATGCCCAGCCTCCGGACGCCTTGCTTCACCAACCGCGCGGCGGCGATGGCCAGCCCGTTGAAGGTGCAGAAGCCACCCCCGTCGGCGAACTCCGCGTGGTGGAACCCGCTGACGGGGGCGACGGCGACGCCTCCGGTGCGAAGGGCGTGCTCGGCGGCGGCCACGAAGCAACCGTTGGTCCAGGGCAGCGACTTCGCCACGCGCGCGTCGAAGTTCCCGAACCCATTCGGCGCGGTGAGGCCCAGCACCCCGTCGACGTAGGTCGCCGCGTGGGCGAGGGTCAGCTCGTCGCGCGTCAGGGGCTGAAAGGCGCGGAACTCGAGCGGGAGCCCCAGCTTCTTCCACGACTGCACCACCACTTCCGGCTTGGCCGCCGACGGGGACCCGGACACGGCCTCGCGGGGAATGGCCTGCTCCGGGCAGTAGAAGATGGGGAGCTTCTTCGGGGTGGGGGTGCTCATGGTGGGCTCCTTCGAGGTGGTGAGGACGGCGGCTTCAAGAGGTGTTGCGGCAGGAGCCCTTCGGTTTTTCGCGGCGTGCTTCCTTTTCGTCACCATGCTGGAGGGCAAGTCGAAGACCGGCTTCGACTCCGCACTGCAGCGCAAAACGCACTTCGACAACCTACCGGCGAGGCGTGACAACTGAGGTCACTGCGCTCGTCTGCGCGGGGTGTCGTCAGCTCGGCACGACGCCGGCGAAGCGCGCACGGCGTGGTGCGAGTTACTGAGGTATCGGCGCGAGGCGCGGGTCGGTGACGAGGACCTCGGCCGACGCGATGACGAGGGCCTGCACCGTCGCCCGTGTCAGCGCGATGTGCATGCGTGTCTCGTAGTGGGTGACGTGCTTGCCACCGAGTTCGGTGATCACCACGAACGGGCGCTCGAGCCCCTTGAAGCGCAGGAACGTATCGACCACCACGCTCTTCCCGGCATCCGGAGAATCGGCATGCACCACGCTGGTCGACCCCAACTTCTTCAGGCCGAACAGCGCGCTCCGCGTCTGCCCACTCAGGCTCAGAACCGCGATCTGCTCAGGCTTCGCGCCGGCCTTCATCAACGCTTCGACTTCGTGCCGCGTGCGCTCGACCAGGCCGGAGTCTTCACAACTGACGACGCGCAAGACGTCGGAGGCGGGGAGGGAGGTGACCGCCGCACCCCCGACGTAGCTCTCGGCGAAAGCCGCGAGCCCTGCCGGACACCGGTAGCTCTGGGGAAGAACGAACTGACCACCCAGTGTGGCGCCCAGCGCCTCCGGCATCGGGCGGTCGGTCCAGAACGCCTGGTGCTTGTCGCGAAACACCCACAACCCTCGCTGGCCCGCCATCTGCTCGACCAGCATCCAGTCGCCCTGCTCGAAGTCCTGTCCCTCGTCGACCACGACCA
>JBBRUE010000057.1:0-14801 GCA_038248085.1 Myxococcales bacterium
AACCCGGTGCTCTCGACGCCCAACGGCCGGCAGCTCGACCGGGCGTTCGACGAGCTCGAGTTCATGGTGGCGATCGACCCGTTCCTCAACGAGACGACGCGCCACGCGAACTTGATCCTCCCGCCCCCCAGCCCGCTCGAGCGCGAGCACTACGACATCGCGTTCCACCTGCTCGCGGTGCGCAACACCACGCGCTACGCGCCGGCGTTGTTTCCGATTGGCCCCGAGGCCCGGCACGACTGGCAGATCCTCCTCGGGTTGGCGAAGCGGCTCGAGGCCTTGCGCGGGGGCGGGCTGCGGAGCTCGCTCAAGTGGGCCGCGCTCGAGCGGCTCGGCGTGGAGCGGATGCTCGACCTCGGTCTGCGGCTCGGCGCGAAGGGCGGGCTGCGTGGGTTGACGCTCGCGAATGGGATCGACCTCGGGCCGCTCGAGCCGGTGCTGCCGGGGGCGCTGCACTCGCGAGACCAACGCGTCGTGCTCGCGCCGAAGCAGGTGCTGGAGGACGTGGGCCGGCTCGAAGCGACGCTCGCGCCTTCCCGTGAGGAGGCGGGTGGGCTGCTGCTGATCAACCGCCGGCACCTGCGCGACAACAACTCGTGGCTGCACAACGTGCCGCGGCTGGTGAGCGGTGCGGCGCGGTGCACGTTGATGCTCCACCCCGACGACGCCACGCGCCTGGGCCTCGCCACGGGTGAGAGCGCCCGCGTGCGTTCGCGGGTCGGTGAGGTGGTGGTTCCGGTCGAGCTGACGGAGTCGGTGATGCCTGGCGTCGCGTGCCTGCCCCACGGCTACGGGCACGGACGCGAGGGCGTGAAGCTGCACGTCGCGACGGCCCACGCGGGCGAGAGCGTGAACGACCTGACCGACGACCAGGCGGTCGATGCGCTGAGCGGGAACGCGGCGTTCAGCGGCGTGCGCGTGCACGTCGAACGCGCTCAGCGATGACGACGCTGAGCTGCTGGCTGGTGCAGATGCGCGCTCCCTCCGCGGGGCATCGGACGCATACCCAATGGTGACAAACGCGCCGAACGCCCCGAGCGAGTGACGAAGCTTGTTTTGTCACCAATGGGTATGCGCCGGGCGACCTGTGCCCGGGGAGCGACAGGAGTCGAAGCCTGGCCCCGTGAGTCACGGAGGTCCGATTCGCGGGGCTGCTGCGGCGAAGGCACGGCGCCCGTCAACATCACCCCGGCCCACCGTGCAGGCGCATGCGTGAAGTTGGAGCGTGCTCGCGGCCTCACGCTTCGGCGAGCGTCAGCGCAGGGCCGCGGACTCGATGCGGTCGAGCCGGAACTGGCGCTTCTCACCGAGCCCCTCGTCGACGCAGTTGAGCAGGGTGAGCGTGCGCTCCATCACCAGGCTCTCGAGGCGCACCACCCGCTTCGTCAGCTCTCCGTTCGCGCCGCGGTACTCGATCTCCACTGCGCGCTGGGTGAACCACGCCTCTTCGATCGCCCGGGTCACGCGCTTCGACGCTCCGTGCGCGGGTACGCCGACGAACTGCAGTTGCTTGATCAACGTCAGCAACTCACGCTGGGCCGAGGTCGACAGCGCGCCGCGCACCTTGTCGAGCGCGCGCTCCATCGCCTCGGGGAAGGGGATGAGGCGCATCGCCAGGGCGTGGGTGCCGATGGCGCACAACACGGCCGCCTCCCGGGGGCTGAGGTTCACCGGCGGCAACGCGTAGTGCTTGTCGAGCGCGTAGCCGCCGCCGCGGCCCTGCTCCGAGAGCAGCGGGAGCTCGGCGTCGCGCAGCGTGTCGAGGTCGCGGTAGATGGTGCGCAGCGTGACGCCGAAGCGCTCAGCGAGCACCTGCGCGGTGACCCCGGTCTTCCGCGCGCGGAGGAACTCGGTGATGGCGAGGAGGCGGGCCTGGCGTTGCACGGCTCCTCCCTAGCTAGACCAGCAACTGCTGCCGCGCGATGCCGGTCAGTTTGATGGGATTTGCGCCTGTACGGGTGCGCCCCCGAGCATTCGTAGCCAGTTACGAACTGGTGCGTTCAATGCAATACCGCCCGGTATGGTGAAGCGAATTCTCCGCGTGGTGCTCGGCCTGGTGGTGGGTGTGTTCGCCCTCTACTACGGGGGCGTCAACGCGCTGCTCGCGACACCGCTGGGTCCAGCGCTGCTCAACGGGAAGCCGGAGCTGGTGCAGTTCCACTATCGGCGCGCGTGGACGTTGCTGCCGCTGCAGCTCGAGATCGAAGGCTTTGACCTCTCGATGCAGGATCGGCTGGTGCAGATCAACATCTCCGCAGACCACGTGAGGGGGCGGCTGGCCCTGTGGAAGTTGCTCGATCAGCGGCTCGACGCGCGCCAGATCGAAGCCGAGGGCGTGGGCATGCGCATTCGGCCGCGCATGGACCTGGCCGATGCCCGCGACCTCGAGGAGCTGCCCCCCATTCCCGGCTACGAGACGCCGGTCCGCGACATTTCCCCGCTCGAGGTGCAGGCCAGCGAGATCCGCTTCATCACCTTGGCACTGCAAGACATCACCATTCACCACTTCCGCGAGCTGTGGGTCGATCGCGTTCGTTACACCGGCGACGCCGAGGTGAGCGGCGGCATGCTCTTCGAGCCTTTCCGTCGGCTGCGGCTCGACGACGTGCACTTCGTCGACGCGCAGTCTCGCGTCGACATCGGGCCGAGGCCCGCGGCCCACCTCGACACGCTCGACGCGCGCGTGACCCTGGGGGAGATCAACCTCGCGGGTGCCGAGCTCGCGCGGCTCTCGACCCTCGAAGCCGACGTGTTGTTGTCGATGGAAACCGACCCCCAGTTCCTCAACGACTACCTCCGCCACGCCCCTGGGCTCTCGACGGTGGCCGCCTCGGGCAGCACCGGGCACCTCGAGCTTTCGGCGAAGGTGGTGCACGGCGTGGTGCAGAACGGGGCCCGGTTCGCCTACACCGCCGACGCCTTCAAGGTGCGCATTCCGCTCGCGGCGATCTCCGGGGTCGTGAAGATCACCGCCGCGGTCGAGGACGGGAAGATCGCCATGCACCTCGGCCTGCGTCGCGCGAAGGTCAACACGTTGAAGGGCGTGCACCTCTTCACCGCGAAGCGCCTCGGGCTCCAGGCGCGGGCTCCGGCCGACCTCACCAAGGTCAACGACATCGACAGCACCTTCACCGTCGAAGGGGGGCGCATGCCGCAGTTCTCGGTGCTCAACGCGTACATCCCGATCGGCTCCGGGGTGCGGTTCATCGAGGGCAGCGGTCTCGTCAACGGGCACCTCGACCTCGACACCGAGAGTCACGGCAACGGCCTGGTCGACATCGCCGGTGACGAGGTGGTCATTCAGAACCGCAGCGCCAACCTGAAGGGGCGCGTTCACCTCGAGGGCAAGATCAACTGGCTCGACCTGCGCACCGGGGCGATGGATCTCTCGGGCAGCCAGGTGTCGATCGACGAGGTGACGGTGCGCGCCGGGGGGCGGACGTACCCGCGCTTCTGGTTGCACCTGCTCAGCAAGCCGTGCCTGCTGACGCCCAACCGGGAGCTGCAGTGGTCGACGACGATCGACCTCGGCTTTTCGAACCTCCAGCCGATGCTGGCGATCCTCTCGGCCAACGTGCCGCTGCCGAAGATGCTCGTCGACTTCGCCGACTCGCCCAACGCGCGCGCCTCGGCAGACGTGCAGGTGAGCAAGGACGGCGTCGAGTTGCCGCGCCTCGACCTGCGCTCGCAGTCGGTGCACGTCAACGGCGTGCTCTCGCTCAAGGAAGCCCCGACGCGGGACAACCGGCTCGAGCCGTGGGGCAATGTCATGGCGCGCGTCGGGCCGCTGCGCGTCGGCGCGGAGTTCACCGGGCCTGACGTGAAGGTGGTGCTGTTCGACCTTCAGAAGTGGGCGGAGGAGCACAAGCTGCGGCTGCCGGTCACCGCCGGGTTCGCCCCCTGACTACGGGGGAAAGCCGAAGCTCAGCTTGATGGCGGAGTACTCGGGGTGCACCGAGCCGTCGGTGCGGCGAATCGTCAGCACCGGCTCGACCCACGTCTTCTCTCGGAACGACTCGGGGAGATCCGTCGCGCGCACCATCGCGAACAACCCCAGCAGCGGCGGCTCGCCTTCCTTCAAGGCCACGTCGCGCTGCTTGAGGATGACCAGGCCCGCCGCCTTCGCCGCGTCGCGCACGCGCTCGAGCTGGCGGGGCGGGTGCACCGGGAACACGCAGGCGAACAGGCCGCCGGGCGCGAGGTGCTTCGCCGCCGTCACGCAGTAGTGCGAGATGTCGCCGCGCACCTCGAAGCGGCAGGCGATCTTCTGCGGGTGGTCGCCGTGCACGCCCTCTTCGAGGGGGAAGTACGGCGGGCTGCCGAGCACGAGGTCGAACCGCTCGTCGTCGCGCAGCACCCCGGGGTCGCGGAAGTCGCCCAGCCGCACGTCGTAGCGCTCGGTCAACCCGTTGTAGGCGGCGGACTTCCGCGCCAGCGCGATGCTGATGTCCTGCGCCTCGACGGTGACGAAGCGCGCGCCGGGGAGCCGCCAGGCCGCGACCATGCCCACCGAGCCGATGCCGCTGCCGAGGTCGAGCACGCGGGAAGGCGAGGGCGCGTTGGAGGTGCCGTACCAGGCGGCGAGCACGTCGTCGGTCGAGAAGCGGTGCCCCTTCTTGAGCTGGAAGAGCTTGAACTGGCCCGAGATGGCGTCGAGTGAGGTGCCCTCGGGGAAGTCGGTCTCCGGGAGCCCGGGCGGGGTGGGACCGGGGAGGACGTAGCCTTTGAAGGAGGGAGCCATCGACTTGCCCATACGCCGGGTTGGGCGGCGGGGCGAGTCGGAGTATGGGCGCCCCCAGATGAGTGACCGTCGTCAGTTGACCCTCGAGCAGCTCAAGTCCGCCACCGAAGTGTTGGAGGCCGTGGTGGAGGACCGCGCGCTGCTCGCCGACGTGCCCGAGGACGCCCGGCGCGCGTTCCTCATGGCTGCGGGCCGCGCGGCGAGCCCCTTGCGTCACGAGGTGCAGGCCTTCAGCAAGGCGCTGCGGCGCGACAAGCTCAAGGAGCGCCAGGCGAAGGACCGCGTGGTGCGCGAGAGCACGGCGATTCGCGTGGCGCGCCGCGAGGCCGTGTTCACCGCGCCGCTGCCCCTGCTGCCGGGAGAATTCCGTGAAGGGCCGACGCTGGAGAAGTCGCGGTACTGCTACGTCTGCAAGACCGAGTTCAACAAGGTGCATCACTTCTACGATGCGCTGTGCGTGGCCTGCGGCGACTTCAACTACGCCAAGCGTTTCCAGACCGCGCGGCTCGACGGGCAGGTCGCGTTGATCACCGGGGCGCGCTTGAAGATCGGCGCCCAGGCGGCGCTGATGCTGCTGCGGGCCGGCGCCCGGGTGCTGGTCACCACGCGCTTTCCGCAAGACGCAGCGGTGCGGTACGCCAAGGAGCCCGACTTCGCGCAGTGGGGGCATCGCCTCGAGGTGCACGGCCTCGACCTGCGGCACTCGCCCTCGGTGGAGCTGTTCGCGCGGTGGTTGTCGCGGCGGCTCCCGCGGTTGGATCTGCTGATCAACAACGCGGCGCAGACGGTGCGGCGGCCGGTCGGGTTCTTCTCGCACCTGATGAACCTCGAGGAGTCACCGCTGGGCAAGCTCTCGGAGGGCGCGCAGCAGGTGCTCCAGGGCCGGCAGGAGTGCCTCGCGGCGATGGGCGTGCTGCCGCAGCTGGGGTCGGGCGCGGCTCCCGACGTGACGGGGCTGGCGAACTGGCACGTCAACCACGGGGCCGGGGCGGGCGTCGCGTCGTCGGCGCGCTTGAGCCAGGTTCGCTACACCTACGAAGACGCGGCCTACGGGATGGAGGTGTTCCCCGAGGGGAAGCTCGACGCGGATCTCCAGCAGGTCGACCTGCGCACGATGAACTCGTGGCGCATGACGCTCGACGAGGTGTCGACGCCGGAGTTGCTCGAGGTGCAGCTGGTCAACGCGGTGGCCCCGTTCATCCTCGCGGGGCGGCTGCGCGAGCTGATGGCGAAGAGCCCGGCCGAGGCGAAGCACGTGATCAACGTCTCGGCGATGGAGGGCAGCTTCTCGCGCGGCACGAAGACCGACAAACACCCGCACACCAACATGGCGAAGGCGGCGCTCAACATGATGACGCTGACCAGCGCGCCCGACTACGCGCGCGACGGCATCTTGATGAACGCGGTCGACACCGGGTGGGTGACCGACGAAGACCCCGCGCAGCACGCGACGCGGAAGAAGGAAGACCTCGGGTTCCAGCCTCCGCTCGACATCGTCGACGGGGCGGCGCGGGTCATCGACCCCATCTTCACCGTCGCCAATGGCGCGGAGCCCTCGTACGGGAAGTTCCTCAAGGACTACCGGCCCACGAGCTGGTGAATGGCCGGTCACGCTTCGAGCGCGACGCCCTCGTAGAGTTCATCGACGGCAAAGCGCACCACGGGCGTGGCGACCACCACGGTTTCGCCACCGCGGAAGTCGAGTTCTTCCCAACCGTCACCGACTCGATGCACCAGGGTCACTCTGCGCGCGCGGTGGGAAACGAGCAGCACTGCGCGCAGCGACGGGAGCTGCTGATAGCTGCGGAGCTTCTCGGTGCGGTCGTAGTTCTCTGTCGACGGGCTCGTGACTTCGACCACCAGCACGGGGTTGGTCAGGGCGTTGGCGTCTTTGGGCGCGGCGACGAGCGGGCCGCAGACCATCGACGCGTCCGGGAAGGTCGCCAGGTCGGCGTTTTCGACCAGCACCTTCAGGTCTGACGTGAACACCGCACAGCCCGAGGGCAGCCCGCGCTGCAACATCGCGATGACCTTCGCGCCCAGCTGCGCGTGCGAGGGGGTCCCTCCTGCCATCGCGTAGATCTCGCCCTCGAAGAACTCGAGCTTGATGTGACTGTCGGCGAGCGCGCGCAGGTACTGCGGATAGGAGTAGGTCCGGAGGCGGCGTGCTGTCGTCACGGCCGCAGCCTACCCGCCTGCAGCGCAGAGAACAGGTGCAGCGCCACCGCTGACGAAGGGACCCTGCCCGGTGTCCGAGGGCCTCAGATGCCCGACAGCAGGATGTCGATCGCGGCGAGGATCTCCGGCCCGCGGTCGGCCACCGACCCCACCCGCTTCTTCAGCCCCGCAGCGCGAACGGCGCCCAGTTGCTGCGTGAGGAGCACCACGGGCACGCGCTCGATCACCCACGTCGGGTTCAAGCGGGTGATGGCCGGGCCCCCGAGGTGCTCTTTGCGCACGAGCGGGATGACGAGCCGGGTCGGGAGTTGCTCGAGCAGTTCGTGTTGCACGACCACCACGAAGGGGTGGGTCTTCGAGCCGCTGGGGTTGCGGAAGACGTCGAAGCGCGCGCTCACCAGTCACGCTCGTCTTCGTTGAAAACGCCGTGGCGCTCGACGAACCGCTCGTACGTCGAGAAGGCCTGCTCGTTCTCCTTCAGCCAGCGTCGTCGCTTCTCCTCGGACACGGCCTCGCGCAGCCGATCTTCGAAGACCTTCGAGAGGTTCAGGTCGAGACGCTTCGCTTCGTCGACGAGCGCCGCGTCGAGGCTGACGTTGGTGGGGCGCTTGGGTGCTTGCGCAGGGGCCATGCGCACAGAGTATGCGCATGGCTGACGGCCGGCCAGCGCGTGCTGCTCAGGCCTTGTTGACGCAGTGTCCGACGGCGCACTGCGCGCCGCAGCAGTCAGCCTGCGTCGTGCATGACATTCCGGAGTGGTGGGTCTCTCACCAGTTCAGGTCAGCGCTCGACTCGACTCACGCGGGCGAGCTGGAGCCGCGCATCATCGGCGAACTCGACGCGAACCAGGTCGAGCAGGTGCGGAGCTCCGTGGATTTCCAGGCGCTCACGCTTCCTGGCGATCCGGCCTCCGAAAGGGTGCGCGACGGCGAGAACGCCCGGCGTGTCCAGAACGCAGCACCATGCCTCGGGCGCCAGGTCCGCGCTCCCGGCGCGAGCGAGGGCGTCGGCGCGAAGCGTCCCGAACATCGGAGCCCCTGGCGTGAGCACGGTCAGCACGAAGCGGGCGAACAGCGTCGCCACCGGTTCGATCGACGCGTCATACATGCGCGAGAGGAGCATCCACGCCCGCGCCAGGTGGAGCCGCACTTCGTCTCCGGGGGCGGGCTCCAGTCGAAGGTGCAGGCCCAGCCGCTGGGTCGCATACGTCGCGAGCGCCACGCAGCGATCGCCGTCTGCCGGCCAGGTGGTGACCGCCGCGGCGATCGCGACCCGGGCCGCCAGGCACACCTGGGTCTCGAGCTGAGGCCCTTCGTCGTTCGTCTCCTCTTCCCAGCCCTGCACGGCCAGGAGCGCCGCGTCGAGCGCCTGCGTCGCCTCGCGCTTCTGCTTCAGGCCAACGAGCGTCAGGCCCAGGGCTTCCTGCGTCAGCGCGAGGAGTCTGTGCGAGCCGATTCGTTCCGACTGGCGCACCAGGTCGACGAGCAGCGCTGCGGCTTCCGGGTGGCACGCGTTGGCCCGCAAGGCGTCGGTGAAGGCGAGCCCGGCCTCGATGGCCTCAGGGTGATCTCCACGGAGCTCGCGGAGGCGGAGATACCGCGTCTGGAGTTCGTCACTCGAAGCCACGGCGGCCCGCTCAGCACTTCGAGAAGTCGGGCTTCCGCTTCTCAAAGAAGGCGCCGATGGCCTCCGCGACCTCGGGCGTGTGCAGCTGGGCCGAGAAGAGCGCGCCTTCCTTCTTCATGCGCTCGCTGATGGCCGCGCTGTCCTTGAGGAGCGCCTTCGAGAGCTTGAGCGCGTTGGGCGGCTTGTCGGCGAGCTTGCGGCCGACCTCGAGCGCGCGCGGCATCACCTGGTCAGCCGGCAGCACCGCGTTGACCAGGCCCAGCGCCAGGGCCTGCTTCGCGTCGATGGGCTCACCGAGCAGGAGGATCTCTGCCGCGCGCACGTGGCCGGCGAGGCGGGGGAGCAGCAGCGAGGAGGCGGCCTCCGGCACCAGGCCGAGGTTGACGAAGGGCGCGACCAGCGTGGTGCGCTCGGAGGCGTACACGAAGTCGCAGTGGAGCAGCATCGTCAGGCCCAGCCCGATGCCCTTGCCGTCGACGGCCGCGATGAGGGGCTTCTCGAACGAGGCCAGCGCGCCGAGGAAGCGGAAGACGGGCGAGTCTTCGCCGGTGGGCGGGTTCTGCATGAAGTCGCCGAGGTCGTTGCCCGCGGTGAAGGTCTCGCTGGTGCTCCCGAAGATGACCGCGCGCACCGTGGGGTCGGCGGCGGCCTCGGCGAGCACCACGTTCATGCGCTCGTACATCGCCAGCGTCAGGGCGTTCTTCTTGGCCGGCCGCGCGAAGCGGATGATGAGGGTGCTGCCGTCACGGGACGTCTCGATGTCGTCGATGAGGTTGTTCATGGCGGGGGCCCCCTACTTGAGGACGAGGCCGCTGACTCGGGTAGATTCACCCCCAGATGAGCAAGATCGCCATTCTGGGGGCTGGCGGACGACTGGGCACGCGGCTGGTCACGGAGGCGCTGGGGCAGGCGCTCCGCGTCAACGCGCTCACCCGCGACCCCGGCAAGCTCCACTTCGCCAACGACAACTTCAACGTCTTCAAGGGCAACGTCGAGACGGGAGAAGGCCTCGGGCCGGCGCTCGCGGGGTGCCGGTGGGTGGTGACCAGCCTCTCGTCGACCCACCCCTCGGAGTGCGTCTCGCACCTGGTGAAGACGCTCAGCTCGCGCCCCGTCGATCGGCTGCTCTTCGTGGCCCGCGCGGACGGCACGGTGCCGGCGCACGGCCTCTCGAAGTTCTCTTCGCTCGTCGGCCACAAGAAGCAGGACGTGGCGCACGACCTCACGTCTGCGCTCGAGCTGCTCGAGGTCAGTGGCATGCCCTTCACCGTGCTGCGCACCGACAGCATCACCGATGGCCCGGGCGGCCACCCGGTGGTGGCCTCGGAAGGGCGCCAGGCGCCAGGCAAGGTCAGCCGAATCGACCTCGCGCGCTTCATCTTGAGCGTGCTCCACCTGCCGGAATGGAACCTGCGCGACGCGCAGGTCGGCTCGGCGCGCTGAGTGCACGCGGCCTCGCTGAAAGAAGGTCAACAGGGCATGCACGAGGTGGGCGTGTGACGACCCTCGCGCTGGTGGTGGCCCTGGTGGTGGCGGGGGGACGAGACGCCGGGGGGGCGGCGCTCGACCCGTGGGAGTTCGACGGCGTCTCGGTGCGGGTCTCGGCGACGGGCCAGACGCGTGATGCGCTCAGCGCGGCGGCGCTCTCGCAGCTCGGGCTCCGGCTCGAGGGGCCGCTGACGGTGAAGGTCTCCGCGCACGCGAACACCGTGGGCGGGGTGACCCTGCACGTCGAGGACCCGGGCGATGCATCGGCGAGCTGCGACCTCTATGCGACGCGCGATGGCGAGGTGCTGCGCTTCGACGGCGGCCGCTGTTCGTTCCGCGCGTTCAGCGGGAACCTGCGCACGGTGGCGACCTGCCGGAAGATCTCCGGGTCGGCGCGGCGCGGGAAGGAGGGCGTCGCGTTGGAGGCGAGGTCGCCCGACTGCACCGCGCAGCCGTTGGGGTTGCCGCTGTCGATCTCGGGCATGCTCTCGCCGCGTTGAAGCATCGCCCCCTGTCGTGAGCCGAGGCCCGGAGAAACCCCATGACTCGAACCGACACCGTCTTTGCCGGCTCCATCCCCGAGCTCTATGCGCGGCACATGGTGCCGATGATCTTCGAGCCGTACGCGATCGACCTCGCGGCGCGCGTCTCGGTGCGCCAGCCTTCGCGCCTGCTCGAGATCGCAGCCGGCACGGGAGTCGTCACGCGCCAGCTCGCGAACACGCTCCCTCCCGCGGTGGCGATCGTGGCGACCGATCTCAACCAGCCGATGCTCGACCACGCCGCGAAGACGGGCACGAGCCGCCCCGTCGAATGGCGCCAGGCCGACGCGCTGCAGTTGCCGTTTGCCGACGGGGCCTTCGACCTCGTGGTCTGCCAGTTCGGGGCGATGTTCTTCCCCGACAAAGCGAAGGCCTACTCCGAGGCGAAGCGGGTGCTGCGACCCGGGGGCACCTTCCTCTTCAACGTGTGGGACTGCCTGGAAGAGAACGAGTTCACCGACACCGTGTGCCAGGCCCTCGCCGCCGCCTTCCCGGAGGACCCGCCCTGCTTCATGTCGCGGGTGCCGCACGGGTACTTCGACACTACGGTCATCGCGCGCGATCTCGCCTCTGGTGGGTTCACTCGAACTCCCGAGCTCACCACGCTGGCCCTCCGAAGCCGGGCCCAGACGGCCCGCATTCCCGCGATGGCGCTGTGCCAGGGGACGCCCCTGCGCAACGAGATCGAGGCGCGTGATGCGTCACGACTGGAGGAGGTCACCGAGCTGGCGACCGAGGCAATGGCTCGCCGGTTCGGCGCGGGTCCCGTGGAAGGGCGCATCCAGGCGCACGTCGTCGCCGTCGAGCGGTAGGCGCGACGGGGCTGGCACAAGCGCTCTACCGAGAGGCTGTCAGCTCAGGCGCGGCCGACTCAGCTTCAGGTGCAGGCAGCGCTTCCCTGGCTTCGCGAGCGCGGGCGGACACCTGGGTGAACTCGGCTCCGAGGAAGAGCACCAGCGACGAGTAGTAGACCCAGACGAGCAGGGCGACGAGTGAGCCAGCAGCCCCGTAGCCCGAGGCGACGCCGCTCTTGCCCAGGTAGAGGCCGATCACCAGGTTGCCCAGGCTGAAGAGCACCGCGGTGACCGCCGCGCCCAGGCGCACGTCGCGCCAGGCCACCGGGACGTCGGGCAGCACCTTGTAGATCATCGCGAAGAGCGCGCCGACGATCGCGAACGAGACGAAGAAGTTGATGGTCTGCCAGAAGGGCTCCAGCCCGGGCAGGCGCCCCCCCATCCACTTCCCCAGCGCCGAGATGCCCGCGGCGGCCACCAGCGAGACCAGCAGCAGGAAGCCGGTGCCCAGCACCATCGCGAACGAGAGGAACCGCACGCGCAGGAAGAGGAGCACGCTGTTGCCGGGCCGCGGCTTGACCCCCCAGATGTGGTTGAGCGCGCTCTGCAAGGCGGCGAAGACGCCGGTGGCGCCGAAGAGCAACACCACGGTGCTGATGGTGCTGGCGAACAGGCTCGTCCCGGGCCTGGCCGAGGAGGCCATCATCGCCTCGATGGCCTGCGCGCCCGCCGGCCCCACCAGGCCCGCGATCTGTGCCTGGATCTCTCCGCGCGCCGCCTCAGCGCCGAAGATGCGGCTGGCCACGGCGATGGCGATCACCAGGGTCGGCGCGATGGAGAACACCGTGAAGTACGCGAGGCTCGCCGCGTGGGTAGAGACGTCGTCGTCGATCCACTTCACCAACGTCGCCTTCGTCAACCCGTACAGCTCGCGCGCTTCCTGTCTGAGCTTCACTTGACGAACACCTTGTCCTCCGGGATTTCGAGGCGGCGCAGGGTTTCGCGATCTGGCGCCCCGGTGCGCGCGAGCTTCTGGGCTGCCTGGAAGCTCCGCAGCCCGTCGCTCGTCTGGTCGTCGAACGCGCCTGACTCGACCCCGTGGAAGTAGCCGCGCCGGGTGAGCGCCTGCTGAATCAACAGCGGCCCCCCCGGGAGCATCAACCCTTCGGGAGAGCTGGCCAGCTGAGGTCGCCCCGGCGCGGCTGCTTCACGCTCGGCCTCTGGCCTGGCCGAGGTGCCTTCCGTGTTGGGGGACGGCACGGCGACCGCCCCTGCCGGCGCGTCGGCTCTCGACTCATCGCGCGGGCTCGAGACGTCAACGCAGCCCGCGCCGATGAGCGCCAGGATCAGCGGCGCCAGTCTCATCGCCCCCCCTCCGGCTGCGGCTGGGCTTTGGGCGGGCCCTTCTCCTTGTTCAAGCCCTCGACGAGCTGGGTGATCGCGCCCTGCTCGGTGCCGGCTTCGGGCGGGGGGAGGTGGGCGTAGCTCTCGACCACGCCTTGCACGAAGGCGTTGCGGATCACCCCGATGACCGCGACCCCCAGCTGGATGTCGGGCCTGGTGATGCGCCCGCTGATGGGGATCACCGTGGCGACCGCGTCGCGCCCGGGAATTCTGTCGGACAACACGCCCAGCGCGACATCGACGACGACCGTCTTCAGCAGGTTGTCCACCCCGGGTTTCCCCTGCACCGCGTGCCCGTTCTTGATCAACGGCTTGATGCCCCCAGACAGGTTGCCGTCGTTGCAGTCGAACTGGGCGAACACGTCGAGGGTGCCACGGTCGAACTCGAGCCCGGTCTCCGATGAGATCAACCCCTTGAGCTCAGTGAGGGGGAGCGCTTCGATCTTGAAGCGGCCCGAGAAGAAGAGGCCCTTGGCCAGCGGATCCATCGAGACCCAGGCGGTCAGCTGCGCGCTCTGCTGAATGGTGCCGGAGAGCGCGATGATGGTCGGCTCACCCTTGGCCAGGGAAGCGCGGGTCGAGAGGTTCTCCCGCGTCGCGTCGAGCTCGCGGAGCGCCACCCGGGGAAATTCCTTCACCGTCTTGTCCACGAAGGTCACCTGCGCGTGGGTGATGCTGACGCGCTGCACCTTGAGCGGAAGCACGGCGGTGAGCTTCTCGCCCAGGTCGGGGATCTCGGGGTTGGCCTGCTGTGCTGCCTTCTCTGCCGCGGCGATCAGGTGAATGGACGGCGCGTCGAAGGTGACGTTCGCCACCAGGCTGCGGTTGAGCAGCTCGCGCCAGTCGACCGTGAACTCGACGGTGTCTGCCGAGAAGAACGGCTCTTCCTTGCCGCCGGCGCTCTCCTTGACGATCTTCACGTCGGTGACTCGCCACGTCAGGGTCAAGGGGTGGAGCCATGACTTGCCGTACGTCGAGGTGTACCCCTCGAACACGCCGAGCACCTTCGTGGTCTGCCAGTTCACCAACGGCTGGAAGGCGATGAGGGCCGCCCCGCAGAGCAGAACGGGAATGAGGAGGAACCACAGCCTCTTGTTGAGCGCCATTTGAAGAGCTTTCCGGGAACACGAAGGGGCGCTCCCGATGTCCGGGGCGCCCCTCGTCGTTCAGTTGAAGTCAGGGCTCAATGACCCACGTCGCCGGCGATGCTGCCGTCGGTACAGGTGACGGACCGCGGAGCTGGCCGCCGCCGACAGCGGGAGAGACGATTGAACAAGGGGTGACTCCGGCTTCGTGATCGGCGCTGACTTCGTGTCGGCAGACGGGGCATGAGCATGTTCGGGGCCATTCACCCGGGCCTCGTGGTTACGCGGTGATGGTCGCCGACGAGCGCCAGGCAAGCCACGCCGCCGCATCGTTCTGAAGTAATTGCCTCACCACTTTGGAGGCGGGCCATATCGTCGTCATCGACGACGAGATCGGGATCAAGCATCACGCGCCGGAGGCCCCACCGCCCCCGGACCACCGCGGGCACGCTCAGATGCGCTGGTCGTCGTCGCCGAGGATCCCGAGCTTCGCGGTGCGCGTCATGCGCTGGCTGGCGAGCAACAACACGCGCCGTTTCACCTCGGGGTTGGCGAGCACGATGGCCCGGAAGTCGCTCGCGCTCACCCGCAGGGCGACGACGAGGTCCTTCGCCTGGACCATCGTCGAGACCGGCATCGACGCGGCCACGGAGATCTCCCCGCAGGCGTCACCTTCCATGAGGTCGGGGTAGGGCCCCGGTTCACCTGCCCGGTGGAAGACGGCGCAGCGCCCGCGGAGCAGCAGGTACACCGCCTCGCCGGGCTTCCCCTCCTCGAGGATGACTTCGCCGGGCTGGAAGGTGCACGACTGGAACGCCAGCGAGAGCTTCGCGCGCTCGGCCTGGGTCATCGGCTGGAACACCGGGTTGGCGTGGAGCAGGTTGGCCAACAGCCGCTCGCGGAAGAAGGCCTCGAGGCCCGTGCGCACCGCGGGGAAGCGCTG
>JBBRUE010000058.1:0-14754 GCA_038248085.1 Myxococcales bacterium
CGCTGGTGGTGGCCTCGGTGCCACCGCTCCAGGGCGTCGACCAGCTCACCGTGGGCCGCCAGCCCGACAACGACCTGGTGCTCGATGACCCCTCGGTGTCCAAGAAGCACGCCCTGCTGCGGTGGGACGGGGAGCACGAGCGCTGCACCATTCAGGACCTCGGCTCGACCAACGGCACCTTCCTCAACGCGAGCGTGCGCCTGCGCCGGGAGACCACGCTCAAGAACGGCGACATCCTCTCGTTCGGCGAGGTGCAGTACTGGTTCCTGCTGACGGCGACCCTGCACGAGAAGCTGAAGGCGCCCTACCAGCGCGGCTTCGGCGTCTGACCGGCTGACTCAGACCATGTCGACGAAGAGCAGGTCGGGTTGCTCGACGAACTTGATCACCTCGTAGGCGAACTCCGCGCCGACCGCGCCGTCGATCACCCGGTGGTCGAAGCAGAACGAGAAGTTCATGATCGGCTTGATGACGATCTGATCGTCGTCGGTGACGATCGCGCGCTTGCGCATGCGGTGCACGCCCATGATCGCGACTTCGGGGTGGTTGATGATCGGGGTGGCGAAGAGGCCGCCGGTCTGACCGAGCGAGGTGATGGTGAAGGTCCCGCCCGAGATCTCCTCGAGCTTGAGCTTCTGATCGCGGGCGGCGTTGCCGAGGCGGCCGATCTCTGCGCCGAGCTGGCGCACGCTGAAGCGATCGGCCTGGCGCACGACGGGCACCGTGAGGCCCTGCTCGGTCATCGCCGCGATGCCGATGTTGAAGTCCCCGCGCACCACGAGATCCTGCGCGGCCTCGTCCATGTTCGCGTTGACCTGCGGGAACTTGCGGAACGCGGCGAGCACCGCCTTCACGAAGAACGGGAGGAAGGAGAGCTTCACGTTCTCCTTCGCCAGCGACGCGTTGAGCCTGGTGCGCAGCGCGATGAGGGCCGAGGCATCGACCTCCTCGACGAAGGCGTAGTGCGGCGCGGTGAACTTCGACTTCACCATCTTGTCGGCGATCTTCTTGCGCAGCCCGCGAAGGGGGATGCGCTGATCGACCGCGGTCGACGACAACGGGGCCCAGGCCTGCACCGGGCGCGCGACCGCGGCGTTCGAGGCCTGGCCGGCGCCACTGCCCCCCGAAGCCATGAAGGCCTCGACGTCGCTCTTGAGCACGCGACCTTGCGGACCGGTGCCGGCGATCGCCCCGAGATCGAGGCCGTGCTCGCTGGCCATGCGGCGGGTCACCGGGGTGGCGAGGACCTTGTCACTGGAGACCGGAGCCGAAGCTGCGGCCACCGGGGCCGCCTTCGCCGCGGGCGCTGATGGAGCGGCGTGACCCGCAGTCTTCGCCGCGCTCGCCGGAGGGCCGCCCGCGACGTCGAGGTCGACGAGGGGGTGGTGCGTCTTCGCGAGCTCCCCCTCCTTGCCGTAGGTCTTGAGGACCTTGCCCGCCTTGGGGCTGGGGATGGTGACGGTGGCCTTGTCGGTCATCACCTCGAGCAGGGCCTGGTCTTCCTTCACCAGGTCGCCGGCCTTCACCAGCCACTTGACGATTTCACCCTCGACTACACCTTCGCCGATATCCGGGAGCTTGAACTCGAAGAGCGACATGAGCCCGGCTCGTACTTCAGGTCAGGGCGCGGAAACAGAGACTTCAGAGCCCGCAGACGCGGTGCGCTCGCGCTCCATGAGGCCCTTCATGAAGAACTCCGCGGCGCGGTAGCTGGAACGCACCAGCGGCCCCGACGCGACGTAGAGGAAGCCATAGCTCTGGGCGAGCTTCTGGTACTCGGCGAACTTCTCGGGCGAGGCGAAGCGCTCCACCCGGAGGTGGTACTGCGAGGGCTGGAGGTACTGGCCGAGCGTCAGCACGTCGACGCCGACGCCGCGGAGGTCCTTGAAGGTCTGCTCGAGCTCTTCATCGGTCTCGCCGAGGCCGATCATGATCGAGGTCTTGGTGTAGAGCTTCTCGGGGCGCTGCTTGAGGTACTCGAGCACTCGCAGCGACTGCGCGTACTTCGCGCGGCGATCGCGGACGCTCGGCGTGAGGCGCTCGACGGTCTCGATGTTGTGGGCCACCACGTGCGGCCGGGCCGCGGCGACGATGGCCAGCGACGACTCCACGCCCTGAAAGTCGGGGATCA
Organism: Myxococcales bacterium; assembly: GCA_038248085.1. Taxonomy (GTDB): domain Bacteria; phylum Myxococcota; class Myxococcia; order Myxococcales; family Myxococcaceae; genus Archangium_A. The sequence goes on from JBBRUE010000058.1 coordinate 2,132, forward strand.
GCACCTCGACCGTCGTCTTCGGGGACTCGCGCTTGAGGGCGGTGATCGCCGCCGCGAAGTGACTCGCGCCGCCGTCGGGCTGCTCGTCGCGGTTCACCGAGGTGACCACGATGTATTCGAGGCCGAGCTCGCGGACCGCGTTGGCGAGGTTCTCCGGCTCCTCGGGATCGAGCGGCGGCGGGGAGCCGACCTTCACGTGGCAGAACCGGCAGGCGCGGGTGCAGATCTCGCCCATCAGCATCACCGTCGCCGTGCCCCCACCCCAGCACTCGGCGATGTTCGGGCACCGGGCCTCTTCACAGACGGTGGTCAGCTTCTGCGACTTCACCAGCGCCTTGACCCGCTCGAAGCCCTCGCCCTTGGGGAGGCGGACCTTGAGCCAATCCGGCTTCCCGGTAGAGGTCGTGACAGCCAGCGGCAAGCGGTTCGGAGTCGCCATGGAGGACATGTATTGACCCCGACCCACGCGGTCAACTACCCGGATTTCGGGGCTTCTCGAAAGTTGAATGATGGTTTGCACGACCTACCTGGGTGCGTGGGTCTCAGGATCCGTATGCGCCGCCTTTTTTCCATCGTCCGCGTGAAGCGTGAAGCCACGAAGTGGGAGTACCCCTTGTCCTGGGACGAGGTCGCAGCCTCCCCGCTCGCTGGGGCCTTCTCGCAGCTCGACCAGCTGCGCATCGACGTGGCGGTCGGGTGTTTCCCGTTCGCGCGCCGCACCGGTGACGGCCGTCGCGCGTGGCGCATCTCTTCGCCGTCGGCGGGGACGATCGAGGTCTGGGTGACGAGTGACGGGAGCGTGTACGTCGAGGGCGAGACGACGCTCAACCTGGTCTATGGCTTGTTCGTGCACCTCGCCGACACCCTCCCCGACCTGGTGCTCGAGGATCGCGTCACCGACGTGGTGCACAACGAGAAGTCGCTGCTGCGGTTGGTGCACCACGACGAGGCGGCCCGCGTTCCGTTCGAGTTGCCGGAGCAGGCCGCCTGAGGTGAGCGTTCTTCAGATGTGAATCGGGTGACCCAGGGTGACCTCGGCCGCCTCGTGCATCACCTCCGACAGCGTCGGGTGCGCGTGGACGGTGCGGGCCAGTTCTTCGGTGGTCGACTCGAGCTGCAGCGCGACACACGCCTCGGCCAACAGCTCCGTCGCGTGCGGACCGATGAGGTGCACGCCGAGGATCTCGTCGTACTTCTTGTCCGAGACGATCTTCACCATGCCGATCCCCTCCTCGGAGATCGACGCCTTGGTGATGGCCGAGAACGGCATGATGCCGATCTTCACGTCGTAGCCCTTCTCCTTGGCCTTCTTCTCGGTGAGGCCGACCGACGCGACCTCCGGGTAGCAGTACGTCGCGTTCGGAATGCGGTCGTAGTTCAGCGGGCGCGGGTTCTTCCCCGCGATGAACTCCGCGGCGACGACGCCCTGGGCCGAGGCGCAGTGGGCCAGCCACGGGTACGGGGTGATGTCGCCGATCGCGAACACGCCCGGCTCGGTGGTGCGCATCATGGTGTCGATGGCGATCGTGCCCCTGGGCATCAGCTGGATGTTCGTCTTCTCCAGCCCGATGTCCTTGGTGACGGGACCGCGGCCGACGGCCGAGAGGAAGTACTCCGCCTCGATCACCTTCTTCTCGCCGTCCGGGAGGGTGACGGTCACCTTCACGCCGCTCGCGGTCGTCTCGACCTTCTCGAACTTCGTGCCGACCATCACGTCCATCTTGCGGCGCTTGAGCTGCTTCTCGAGCTCCTTCGAGATGTCGATGTCTTCGATCGGCAGCACGTTGGGCATGAACTCGATGAGCGTCACCTGCGAGCCGACGTGGTTGAAGATCGAGGCGAACTCGCAGCCGACCGCGCCGGCGCCGAGCACGATCAAGCTCTTGGGGATCACCTGGAGCTCGAGGATCGAGTCCGACGAGAGGATGCGCTTGTGATCGAGGGTGATGCTGGGGAGCGTGGTCACCACCGAGCCGGTCGCGACGATGATGTTCTTCGTCTCGAGCGTCTGCTTGGCGCCGCCCTCGCTCATCACCACGTCGACCTTGCCCTTGCCGGCGATCTTCCCCGTGCCCTTGAACACGGTGACCTTGTTCTTCTTCATCAGGAAGTCGATGCCGGCCGCGCCCTTGTCGACGATCTTCTGCTTGTGCTTCTGGGCCTGCGCCCAGTCCACCGACGGGTTGGCGGCGTTGATGCCGAAGGTCGCCGCGTGGAGGATGTGGCTGTACAGCTCCGAGGTGTAGAGCAGCGCCTTGGTGGGGATGCAGCCGCGGTGCAGGCAGGTGCCGCCGAGCTTCTTGTCCTTCTCGATGATCGCGGTCTTGAGCCCGAGCTGGCCTGCACGAATGGCGGCCACGTACCCGCCGGGGCCAGAACCGATGATCACAACGTCGAATGTGTCAGCCACGAACGTCTCCTTGGGAGTGCCTGGAACGACTGGAAAGATCGCGTGTCCTCTTACGCGGCCGGGTCGCGAAGGCAACCAGCTTTCGCGCGGGCTTGATAAGGCCGTCCGCGTGGCCCGCTTCTCATCCCGCACCCTGTTCCTGATGGCGCTCGCGCTGATCTCCTTCGGGTGGATGTGGTGGCGCACCCACCTGCAGAAGCCCGCCCCGGTCCGGGTGCAGCGGTTCGTCCTCGTCGACGGAGATGGAGGTTCACCCTGAAGATCATCATCGTCGGCGGCGGAATCATGGGGCTCTCGATCGCGGTCGAGCTGCGCAAGTCGTCGGAGCTCGAGGTGGTGGTCCTCGAGCGCTCCATTCCCGGCGCGGAGGCGTCGTCGGCCGCGGCCGGCATGCTCGCGCCCCAGCTCGAGAGTACAGGACCCGGGCCGATGCTCGATCTCGGCCTGCTCAGCCGAATGGCCTGGCCGAAGTTCGCCGCCGAGCTCGAGGAGCGATCCATCGTCACGGTCGACTACGTCGCCTCGGGGGGCCTGCAGGTCGCCTTCACCGACGACGAGGTGCACGCCCTCGACGCGACGATCGCCTGGCAGTCAGCCCACGGCCTGCGCGCTGAGCTGCTGACCGGCGCCGCGCTGTTCGAGCGGGAACCGCGGCTCAACCCGAAGGCCATCGCCGGCGCCGACACCCCCGACGATCACCAGGTCGACCCTCGCAAGGTGCTCCGCGCGCTGGCGATCACCGCGACGCGGGCTGGCGTGCAATTCAAGAGCGGAACGGTGCGCTCGCTGCTCGAGAAGGACGGCGCGGTCACTGGCGTCGACCTCGACGGCGAGCACCTCGACGCTTCGCTGGTGATCCTCGCGGCCGGCGCCTGGTCGGGCCTGGTGAACGGCGCCGCGGTCAGCCCGGGGCGCGTCAAGCCAGTGCGCGGACAGATGCTCGAGCTGCAGGTGCGGGCCCCGATCTTCTCCCGGCTGCTCAAGAGCGCGGGTGGGTACGTCGTGCCCCGCGCAGACGGGCGGGTGCTCGTTGGCAGCACGATGGAGATGGTCGGCTTCGACAAGAACGTCACCGCCGACGGCCTGCACCAGCTGCTCGGCGCGGCGCTGCAGCTCGTGCCCTCGCTCGCCGACGCCCCGGTCACCAGTACCTGGGCGGGGTTGCGGCCGTGGACCGATGACCAGCTCCCGTTTCTCGGGGAGGGGCCGAAGGCCGGGCTGATGCTCGCGACGGGTCATTTCAGAAATGGAATTCTGCTCGCGCCCATCACGGCCCGGCTGATCGGTCAATTGGTACGTGGCGAGAAGACGTCAGTTGATCTCAAACCCTTCCGGTACCTCCGAGACTCGCCCTAGAGTCGCGCCAACACCGTGGAAGCCATCCCTCCGCCGCCCCCCCGAATTTTGATCGTCGATGACGATGAGTCCGTGCGCGACGTCATCAGCGTGCTGCTCCGTGAAGAGGGCTACCACTGCGCGGTCGCCTCGGGTGCCGACATGGCCCTCGAGCTCGCCGAGCAGGAAGAGACGCCGCTCGTCATTTCCGACATGAAGATGCCGGGGAAGGACGGGCTGTGGTTGCTCGAGGCCTTCCGCGAGAAGCACCCCGACACCGCGGTGATCATGCTCACCGGCTACGGCGACACCGAGTCGGCCGTCGACTGCCTGCGCCGCGGCGCGGTCGACTACCTCCTCAAGCCGCCGAAGCTCACCGACCTCATCCGCGCCATCGAGCGCGCGCTCGCCAAGCGCCGCATCGAGCTGGCTCGCAAGCGCTACCAGAAGAAGCTCGAGCGCAAGGTGCGCGACCGCACCACCGAGCTGCGCAGCGCGCTCAAGGACGTCTCGACGACGTACCAGAACACCCTGCTCGCCCTGGTCACCGCGCTCGACGCGCGTGAGCACGAGACCAGCGATCACTCGCAGCGGGTGGTCGAGTACACCGCGGCGATCGCCCACCGCATGGCGATCAAGGGGCCCGAGCTCGACGAGATCGGCCGCGGCGCCCTGCTCCACGACATCGGGAAGATCGGCGTGCCCGACGCGGTGCTGCTCAAGCCGGGCAAGCTCACCCCCGAAGAGTGGGTCGAGATGCGCAAGCACCCCGACATCGGCTACACGATGATCGCGCCGATCCCCTTCCTGCTGATCCCCTCGCAGATCGTGCTCTCGCACCAGGAGCGCTTCGACGGCCGCGGGTACCCGCGTGGGCTGGCGAAGCACGAGATCCACATCGGCGCGCGCATCTTCGCGGTGGCCGACACCCTCGACGCGATGACCAGCGATCGCCCGTACCGCAAGGGCACCACCTTCGCGAACGCGATCGAGGAGATCACCCGCTGCGGTGGGACCCAGTTCGACAACGAGGTCGTGCGGGCCTTCCTCGACATCGGCGAAGTCGGGCTGATGAAGATCAAGGAAGACATGGTCGCGCGGAAGAAGGCGCAGAACCTGGCCAAGCAGGCCGCCGCCGAACTCCGGGCCGCCGAGAACGCGATCATCAAGAAGCCGGATGGCACCTGAAGCGTCACCCCGCGACACGCTGCGCCGGCCGCTCTCGAACCTGAGGCTGTCGGTCACCGATCGCTGCAACCTCCGCTGTGCGTACTGCATGCCGGAGGAGGAATACGCCTGGCTGCCCTCGCGCGAGGTCTTGTCGTTCGAGGAGATCAGCGGGCTGGTCGACCGCTTCGTCGCCCTGGGGGTCCGCAAGGTGCGGCTCACGGGTGGTGAACCGCTGGTGCGACGCGACCTTCCGGTGCTGGTGAAGTTGCTCTCGGCCAAGCCGCTCGACGAGCTCGCGCTCACCACCAATGGGGTGCTGCTGCGCGAGCAGGCGCGGGCGCTGAAGGACGCGGGGCTGCAGCGGGTGACGGTGTCGCTCGACACGTTGTCGCGCGAGCGCTTCATGCGGCTGACGCGACGGGACCAGCTCGGGGCGGTGCTCGACGGCATCGCGGCGGCGCGGGAAGTGGGCTTCACCGGGATCAAGATCGACACGGTGTTGATGCGTGGGGTGAACGACGACGAGATCGAGGGGCTGCTGGCCTTCGCCGCCGCCCACGACGCCGAGCTGCGGTTCATCGAGTACATGGACGTGGGCGGCGCGACGAAGTGGTCGATGCAGGACGTGGTGCCCGCGCGGGAATTGCTCGCGCGGCTCGCGCCGGTGGAGGCGCTGCCCGGCCGTGGGAGCGCACCGGCCGAACGGTTCCGACGTGCCGATGGCCAGGTGTTCGGGGTGATCGCGTCGACGACGCAGCCGTTCTGTCAAACGTGCGATCGCGCGCGGCTCACCGCCGATGGGCACTGGTTCACGTGTCTGTACGCGGCGACCGGGGTCGACCTGAAGACGGTGCTGCGGAGCGGCGCCTCTCCTGCTGAACTCGAGTCGCTGATTCGCGGCACGTGGAGCGCGCGGACCGATCGGGGCGCCGAAGAACGATTGGCCCTGCGCGAGCAGCGGGGTCCCCTGGCCTCGGCGGCAGAGATGAAGACCCAGCCGCACCTCGAGATGCACACCCGGGGCGGGTAATGGTCTCCCTCTCCCCGCGCGCGGGGAGAGGGTCAGGGAGCGGGGAAGCCTGCCCAGGCTTTCACGCGGCGTTGTTCCCTGGCGCGCGCGGCGATCCCCAGCAACGGACGATCGCGCTCGAAGTGAGGCGCCAGCGCTGCGAAGTCGAGCGAATCGATCAACGTCGTGGCCGTGCCGAGCACCCCGGCGAGCGCGAGGTGCACGCCCGGCGAGCGGGGATCCTCCCGGCCGAGATTGCTGATCGCCGCGACGATCGCGAGCAACCGCTCGGTGGTCGACTGCGCCCAGCCACCCCGCCCGTTCGAGATCAAACACCCGAGCACGGCGCCGAAGACGTGCAGGTCTTCGATGGTGCGGAACGGCTTGAGGTACCGCTCGTAGCCATCACCGTCGAGCACCGCGTCGACGTGGGCGTCGGTGAACGTCACCACGCCATGGGAGATCTCGGGAATGAAGCCGAGCGGGGCACCGTCGTCGATTCGCACGCCGGTGTTCCTGGCGCCGACCCGCGCGACCTTCAGGACCGGGCGCCCGTCCTGGTCGCCGGTCTTCGCGACCACCAGCAACACCGTCGCGAACGAGCCTCCAGACACGAAGTGCTTCGTGCCGTTGAGCCGGTCGCTCTCGAGCGAAGTCAGGATCGCGCGCGGGTGACCGCCGCCTGACTCGGTCGCACAGAGCGCGCCGATCGCGTCAGGGGAGATCTCTGGATCGAGCGCGGTGATCGCCGAGGTGTAGCCGCCGAGGAACGCGAAGCCGAGCCGGTGCGCGTGGGCGCCGAGGACGATGGCCCGGTCGATGGAGTGTAGAAAGTGCGTTCGCGTCGGCGACGTACGCTGCCACCAGTCGGGCAGCGACTCGGTCACCACCGGCTTCGTGCGGAGGAGTTCTTCCAGGAGCAGCACGCGTCAACCCCTCTCCCTGACCCTCTCCCCCTGGGGGAGAGGGCAACGGGTCACTCTTCGTCGGGAGGCGCTTCCATGTGCTCGGGCGCCGAGACCCCGAGGATCCCGAAGGCGCACTGCAGCGTCTGCTTGAGCGCCGCGACCAGGGCCAACCGCCCCTGCGTCTTGTCCTTGTCCTCGCTGACGATCGGGTCCGACTTGTACTTCGTGTAGTAGCTGTGGAAGTCGCCGATCAGCTCCTGGCAGAAGTAGAGCACGTGGTGCGGCTCGAGCTTGTCGGCCGCCCCCTGCACGACGTCGCCGAGCAGGCTCATCTTCTTGAGCATCATCTTCTCTTCCGGGAGCACCAACCGCGCGAGCTGCGCATCGGTCAGCGCGTCCGGCCCCACGAAGGTCACGCCCTTCTCGATCGCCTTCTTCAAGATCGACGCACAGCGCGCGTGCCCGTACTGGAAGTAGAAGACCGAGTTCTCCTTCGACTGCTTGTGCACCGCGTCGAGATCGAAGTCGAACTGCGCGTTGGCGGTCTTCATCAGGAAGATGAAGCGGCACACGTCGGCGCCGGCCTCCTCGATGAGCTCGGCGAGCTCGAACAAGGTGCCCTTGCGCTTGCTGACCTTCACCTCTTCACCGTTCCGCGTGATGCGGACGATCTGCACCAGCACGAACTGCAGCTTCTTCTGATCGAAGCCCAGCAGCGTCATGCCCGACTGAATTCGCGGCACGTGCCCGGCATGGTCCGCCCCGAAGACGTCGACCATCAGGTCGTAGCCGCGGTCGAACTTCTCCTTGTGGTACGCGAGGTCGGCGGTCAGGTACACCGGCGTGCCGTCGTGGCGGAGGATGATGCGGTCCTCCTCGTCCTTGAGCACGTACTTCTCGTTCTCCTGGTAGCTCGCGGTCATCAGGAAGGTGCCGCCGAGCTGCTTGTCGGCGTACTTCGCGGCCTTTGAGTCCTCGCTGCGGACCTTGTCGCCCTTCTCGCGGCGCTTGCCCTCGGCCGCCTCGTAGGTGACGCCGCGCGCCTGGTAGACCTCGACGATGTCCTTCACCTTGCCGCTGTCGTGGAGCGACTTCTCGCTGAAGAAGGTGTCGTGGCTGATGTTCGCCATCGCCAGCGTCGAGCGGATCGCCTTGAGGTTCTCGCGAATGCCGACCTCCATCGCCGGCTGGAGCCACTGGGCCTCGGCCAGCTGCAGATACTGGTCGCCGACCTCGGCCTTCCAGGTCTTCGCGATGTCGACCACGTACTCGGCCGGGTACTCGCCCTCTGCGAGCTCGATCGTCGCGCCGAAGAGCTGCTGGTAGCGCTTGAAGATCGTGCGGCCCAGCGTCTCGACCTGTTTGCCGTAGTCGTTGATGTAGAACTCACGCGTCACCTCGTGACCCGCGGCGTCGAGCAGCCGCGCCACCGCGTCGCCCATGAACGCGCCACGGGCGTGGCCGATGTGCACCGGGCCGGTCGGGTTCGCCGAGACGAACTCCACGAGCACCTTCTTGCCCGTCGACTTCGGCTGCTGGCGGCCGAAGTGCTGGCCGGCCTTGAGCACCTCGCGCGCGACGGCCTGGAACACCGAGTCCTTCAGCCGGAGGTTCAGGAACCCCGGGCCCGCCTTCTCGATCGAGGTGATGATCGCGCCCGGGTCGACGAGGCTCTTGACGATCAGGTCGGCGAGCTCGGGCGACTTCTTCCCCGTGGCCTTCGACATCACCATCGCCACGTTGCACGACCAGTCGCCGTGCTCCGGGTTCTTCGGGACCTCCACGCTGTACGAGGGGATCGCCTCGTAGGTCAGCGCGCCGCTGGCCTTGAGCGACGCGAGCGTCGCGTTGATGACTGCCTTCACTTGCTGCTTCATTGAATCCTCAGTGCTCGAGCCGCCCGCCCAGCCAGGCGAGCGATCGCTCGAAGCGGTAATTGACGCCCATGTGCCCATCCTCGAATTCTTCGTGGATGTGCTCGATGTTGGCGGCCTTGAGCTCATCGCTCACCAGCCGCGCTCCCCACCGGAGGTTGAACTCGTCGCGCGTGCCGCAGTCGATGAAGAGGCTCTTCAGCTTCCGGTACGCGTCAAGGTGCTTGGAGACGAAGCGCACGGGGTCGTGAACGAGCCATCGGTTCCACACGTCGATGCGCAATCGCCCTGACGGCAGCTCGATCGGCAGCTCGCAGTTGAGCGGCTCACCCTTCTTCGGCGAGTACGCCGCGCCCATGCAGATCATGTTGATCACCGCGTGATCGTCGCCGCGCATCTTGGTCGTCGCCGCGCGCTGCACGAAGTCGCCGTACCAGGCCTCGACGCCGCCGGCCTTGAGCAGCGCGTTCGCCGCCTGGGGCAACTCGTTGAGGTACGCGTACTCGAAGCCCGCGTCGCCGGAGTGCACGCCCACGTGCTGGAACGTCTCGGGGTGGAAGCGCGAGATGACCAGCGCGCCGTAGCCGCCGCTGCTCTTGCCGACCAGGGCCCGCGAGGCGCCCTTCGCCAGCGTCTTGAAGGTGCGGTCGACCCACATCACGAGATCGCGCGCGACGAGATCGCGGTAGCGCCCGATGCCCTCGGAGTTCATCCACTGCGAGCCGCCCAGCGACGACCAGCCGTCGCAGAACACGCCGATCATCGGGGGGATCTTCCCGTCGGCGATCAGCGCGTCGAGGCGCTCCGGCACGTTCTTGGTGAACGGAGACACGTTGAGCCACTGCATGCCCGAGCCGGAAAAGCCGTGCAGGAAGTAGACGGTGGGAAACCGCTGGTCGCCCTCGCCGTAGCCCGGCGGGAGGTACACCGGCACCGCGCGCGTGCTCGTGTCGCCGAGCGGGTTCCCCTCGAGCGAGCCGCAGAACACCTGGTGAATCTGGATTGTGCCCTTCATAGTTTCCCGAACTTCTTCATCACTTCCTGGAGGTCCATCCACGCCTTCTTCTTCTCGTCGGGCTGACGGAGCAGGTAGGCCGGGTGGTAGGTCGGCATGAGCTCGATGCCTTCGTAGCTCCGCCACTGGCCGCGCAAGCGGGTGATCGGCGTGTCGACGCGCAGCAGCGTCTGGGCCGCGAACTTGCCGAGCGCCACGATGACCTTCGGCTTGATCACCGCGAGCTGCGCCTTGAGGAACGGCTCACACGCCTGGATCTCGTCGGGCTCCGGGTTGCGGTTTCCCGGGGGCCGGCACTTCACGACGTTGCAGATGTAGACCGTGTCGCGGCTGAACTTCATCGCGTCGATCATCTTGGTCAGGAGCTGCCCGGCGGCCCCCACGAAGGGGATGCCCTGCTTGTCCTCTTCTTCGCCGGGGCCCTCGCCCACGAAGACCAATTCGGCGCGTGGGTTGCCGGCGCCGAAGACGATCTGCTTGCGGCCGCTGCACAGCTTGCAGCGCTTGCAGTCGCCGAGCTCGGTGCGGACCTCGTCGAGCGTGGCGAAGGACATGGCCGGCGCCGCAGGAGACAGGGCGGCTGGCTCGCTCTTCACCCTCGCCGCTGGGGGCGCAGCGGCGGTCGGTTCCTTCAGCAACACCCGCGTGCCGTCTGATTCCTGCCACGCGAGGTGGCGCCGCAACTCGAGGGCGATCTCTTTCACTTCGTCTGACATCGCGCGTGCACCTTATCGACCGCTCAAACGCGTCGCCACGAGGTCCCACAGCTGGGCCGCGACGTTCCGCTTGCTGCCCTGGGCGGCCGTCGACGACCCGTCGGCCCCGAGAATGGTCACCGTGTTGGTGTCGGAGCCGAAGCCCGCGCCCACCGCCGTCACGTCGTTGGCGACGATCAGGTCGAGCCGCTTCTTGGCGAGCTTGTCCTTCGCGTAGGCCACCACGTCGTGGGTCTCGGCGGCGAAGCCCACCAGCAGGGGCCGCTTGGGCTGCGAGTGCACCAACTGCGACGCGGTCAGCAGCACGTCGGGGGTGCGCACCAGGGTCAGCGTCTCCGGGCCCTCGCCCTTCTTGGTCTTCTTCCCCGAGACGTTCGCCGGTTTCCAGTCGCTCACCGCCGCGCTGGCCACGAAGACGTCCACGTCCGACATGCGCTTCATCACCGCCTCGAGCATCTCGTCGGCGGTGGTGACGCGAATCACTTCGAACGGCAACGGCCCGACGTCACCCACCGGGCCGAGCACCACCGTCACCTGGGCCCCGCGGGCGCGCGCGACCTCGGCCACCGCGAGCCCCATCTTCCCCGTCGAGGGGTTCGAGATGAACCGCACCGGGTCGATCGATTCCCGCGTCGGACCGGCGGTGATCAGCACGCGCTTCCCTGTCAGCGTGCCGCCAGCAAAAAGCGACTTCACCCCGTCGATCAGGTCCGGCAGCTCGGCGAGGCGGCCGGCGCCCACGTCCCCGTCGGCGAGCGGACCCACGCCGGGGCCCACGAAGTGCGTGTTCGGGGTCTGGCGCAGCGTGGCGACGTTGCGCAGCGTCGCGGGGTGATCCCACATCGCGGTGTTCATCGCCGGGGCCAGCAGCACCGGCCCGCGAAACGCGAGCAACGAGGTGGTGACCGCGTCGTTCGCCATGCCCGCACAGATCCGCGCGAGGAGATCGGCCGTCGCCGGCAGCACCACGTAGGCCTCGGCCCAGCGGGCGAGATCGAGGTGGCCGAACTTCCCCTCCTGCGAGGCGTCGAAGGAGTCGGTCATCACCCCGTCGCCCGAGAGGCTCTGCATCGTCAAGGGGGTGATGAACTGCTGCGCCGCCCGGGTCATCGAGACCTTCACGCTCGCGCCCTGGCGGCGGAGCTCGCGCACGAAGTCACCGGCTTTGTAGGCGGCGATCCCGCCACCGATTCCCACCGCGATGCGTCTTCCCTGAAGGGCGCTCACCGCCGCGGGCGTAGCACGGCGACCGTCAGGGTGCGCGCTCATCCGGGTCCGCCGACGAGAGCGGCACGGGCACGTCGATGGGCTGCGCGGCGCTGCGCAAATCGACCGGCACCGTGGTCACCATGTTCTCGATCGACGCCGCCAGCGTGTACCGGCCACAGGGGATGCCGCGCACCGGGATCTCCAGCGCCGGGATGGAGATCGGCACCTCGACGTTGCCCCCGGCCCGCCCGACCGTCTCCCACGGGCCGTCGGAGGGCCCCATCGGGGTGACGAGGAACCACAGGCCGTCGATGGTCTTCGTCGAGCGCACCACCGCGCCGCACGCCCCCGACTCCTCCCCGAGGGTGAGCTCGAGGTGATCGCCGTGCACGTCGATCGCGCGCGACACCCGGTTGGAGCGCGTGGAGAAGAGCCACACGCCCTGGCTGAGCTCGAGCTGGAAACGGCCGTTCTCGTCGGTGTCGATCTCGAGCGGACGCATCACGTTGCGGCTGACGGCGGTGACCAGCGTGAGCGTCGGGCGACCGGACCCGTCGAGCACCTTGCCGACGATCGTCGTGCCCTTCTGCATCGCGATGTGGACGGGGCTCCCGATCTTCACCGACGTACGACCCGACGACGAGCCACGGGTGGCGATCAGCTCCTGGGGATATTCGCTGTTGATCGTCAACTTGAAGCGCCCGTTCGCGTCGGACGTCGTCGCCGTGGCGTCGACCGAGCCCATCACCGAGGCCCCGCTGACCGGCTTCCCCTCGGCGTCGACGACGTCTCCTTCGGCGACCGGTACCTTCTTCACCACCACGTCCCCCACGTCACCCTCCGCGGTGGCGAGGAACATCGAGACGTAGCCGTCGACCCAGATGTCGAGGGTGTGGTTCGGCGCCTTGACGTGGAAGCGGCCGTCGTCGGAAGTGACCTTCTCTCCGTTCGCGTCGAAGGTGCGCACCACGCCGCCC
>JBBRUE010000059.1:0-14624 GCA_038248085.1 Myxococcales bacterium
CATCGTGAGCGAGCGGTAGGTCCGCGCGTAGCACGGCGGGCCTCGCATCGTGAGCGAGCGGTAGGTCCGCGCGTAGCACTTACAACTTCACCGCCGCCGTGAGCGATTCACGGAAACCAACAAGCAAGAGGGTAGAAAACCAACATGGGCATTTCAGGCGCAGCGCAGGAAGCAATGATGTGGGGTGGTGCCACCAGCAACGGCGGGGCAGCGACCGGCGTGTACGGTGCCGTCGTGACGGAGGCCGCTCTCGGGATGTCCAAGGGCCTCGTCGAGAAGAACGACAAGGGCGAAGAGGTCATCGTCAAGCACCCCCGTCCGTACATCGAGCTGGAGTTCGCGGGGAAGAACGACCCCGACCACCCGGCGAAGAACGGGAAGAAGATCACCAAGCAGAAGTTCTACGGCCCGACCGCTTCGGACGACGCCGACAAGAAGAAGCTGATGGCGGGCATGCTCAAGCGCTCGCTGGGCGACGGCTTCGGCATCAAGTGGGCGACGGACGGCAAGCCGCTCGACCCCCGCATCTTCATCAAGAAGGAGTGCTTCCTCGCCATCGGTCCGGGCAAGGAGAACGAAGAGACCAAGGAGACGCGGCAGGAGATCCTCGCCATCGCGCCGACCAAGAAGCAGCTCCCCAAGAAGTTCCTCGACAAGGCCACCACGGAGGACGTGATCGCCGGTGAAGAGACCACCGAGGAGAAGCCCAAGGGCAAGCCTTCGCGCCGCTAAGGCGCACCAGATGGTGTGAGACGGGCACAAGCCGGGCGTGAGTCCGGTCGGTCGGCGGGGAACGGGACTCGGTTTACATGCCGGGACTTTGCACCTGCGCTGACCTCCTCGTAGCCGCCTCTTCGGCGGGCCTGTCGGAAGCGTCTGGTCCACGTTACGGACCGTTCCGCGAGGCTGGGAGAGGTGCCGCAAGCTCGGCTCCCGGCGAATGGAAAAGGTTGGGCCAGCGGGCACTGAGCCTTCTGGTCCGGATCGACACGGTTCGAGTCCGTGGCTCGCTTTGGAGTGCAGGGATGGACGGAAGGAAACAGGCGTCAAAGACGTCCTGCCAACGAGAGGGTTCGAATCCCTCGCTTGCGCTCCTCTTCCTTCTACGAGGAGAGCACCATGGCGTTGAAGTTCCCCAGCATCGTGCTGATGCAGCAGTCGCTCGCGTTCCTCAACATGGACATGCCCGCGCTCTTCCACCTCTACCAGTGGGAGCTGACCGAGGACCTGTTCGCTGAGGTGAAGGTCGAGGCCAAGAGGCGTCGCATCTCTGGGATGAACGCGTGGGAGTACATCCTCAGCGAGCGTGGCACTTTCCTGAACCCAGCTCGCGTGCCCCTCACTGCGACGTTCATGGGCCGCGTCTTCAACGAAGAAAAGGTCCTGCGCGACCGGCTGCTGGAGCAGGGCATCTTCACTGAACCGCTGCTGCTCGCCTACCACCAGACGAGCGACAAGAACGGGCGGAACCCGCGCAACTGGGTGGTGCTCACGATGAAGTGGGACAAGGACATCGTGCTGATGCTCTCGCGGTACTACATGGCCGTGGCGCGCCACGCGCTCAAGGAGAAGTGAGATGGCTCGCCAACGCCCTACCATCGACCGGCAGCGCCCTCTTCCGCTCAGCGCGGAGACGATGGGGGCGAAGTGCGGCATCTGCCCGTTGAAGGGCGCCAGCTCGCCTGTCTTCGGAGACGGCCCCCACAACGCGAAGCTCGCCATCGTCTGCGAGACGCCCAACAAGGAAGAGGCTGCGTTCGGGCTCCCCTTCATCGGCCGCACCGGCGAGTACATCACCAGCATGCTCAACCACTACGGCCTCTCGCGAAACGAGGTGCTGCTGGAGAACGCGGTGGCGTGCTTCCCGCCGGGGGGTGACCTGAAGGTCTACATGGCCGCCGCCAAGAAGGCCGCCACGGCCGCGCTGAAGGAGCAAGGCTTGAAGGGAAGGGACGCGAAGGTGGTCCTCCCCTCTCCCATCGACTGCTGCATGCCGCGCCTGATGCGCAGCCTCGGCGTGCCCCAGTGCAAGCGCTGCGGCTTCTGGCAGCTCCGCAGTGGGCACCCGAAGAAGTGCGCCTGCGTGACGCCGAGCTGGGTCCATGTGAAGGACAGGCAGCCGGTGAAGGCCGTGTTGGCGTGCGGCACCGGTCCGACGCTCGCGCTGGAGGGCTTCGGGAAGGTGCAGGCCAAGCAGATGTACGTGTTCGGAGACGAGTGATGCGGCTCTTCGGCGTCGAGCACACCGAGACGACTGGGCAGACTGAGCCAGACCTCGACTACGCGGAGGCGAAGCGGCAGGCCCGCACCTTCCTCGGCTCCAGCGCTGACGTGGAGAAGGTGAAGGGCGGACTCGCGCCATTCGCTGCCCGAGTCGGCGTCTGGCTGGGGACGCGCTTCATCCTCGTCGGGGCAGGCCCGACGTTCCGCGCAGCGCTCGAAGACGCTCGAACGCGGCAGAAGGTGGTGGCGACGTGAAGGACCGCTGCTACGTCCGCGGGTCGCGCGCGGCCCTGCAGGAGCCCGCCGTAACCTTCCATGGCGTGAAGATGGTCTGTGACGACGGCTATGCCTGCGCGCTTCGAGCGAACGGCAGCGGGCACCTGATGCTCGTCGAGCGTGAGAAGCCGCCTGTCACTTAGCGCGTGACAAAGTCTTCAAGCTGTGAAAGAAGTCACCCCAACAAAACGCAGCACCTACGAGGAGCACACAATGACGAGCAAGATGACGAAGGCCCAGAGGCAGAAGGTGGTGGCAGTGCTGGTGAAGCGTTGGAAGACGGTGCTGCAGGAGGACAACCAGACCGACGGCTTCTGGGCTGATGTGGCCATGGCTCTCGGGCACGACGACGTGAGCGAGACGACCGCTGAGCAGGCGCTGTTCTCCGCCAAGGTCATCGACACGGCCTGCGCGTGGCTCGACCGCATGCCCGAGGGAGCCTGACCATGGCCATCGGACCCGGCAAGCTCACCTTCGACAAGGTGATGAAGCTCTTCCCGCTGAAGAAAGCGCGCGACATTCAGGCGGACGCCATCCGCAAGACGGTCGCGCACTACGTGAACGGCGCGCAGTACGTGGTGCTCGAAGCTCCTGTGGGCTGCCACGAAAAAGGTACTCCCATCATGCTCGTCTCCGGCTCGACCCGCCTTGTGGAGGACATCAAGGTCGGTGACTCGGTGATGGGGTCTGACGGTATGCCTCAGCGCGTGACTGAGCTGAAGCGCGGCCGCTCGAAGATGGTCCGCATCATTCCAACGAAAGGTGACTCCTTCGTGGTGAACGTGGACCACATCCTCACGCTCGTCGAGACGGAGACGAGCGAGGTAGTGGACGTTCGGGTTCGCGACTTCTTCGAGTGGAGTGCGTGGAAAGCCTCGCAGCACAAGCTCTTCCGAGCACCGGTTGAATTGTTCTTCGAGAATCAGGTCTCCCCCCTCGACATTTCTCCGTACGTGATGGGGCTTCTCCTCGGTGACGGGGCGCTCACCAAAGGTGTTCAGATTTGCAAGGCTGATGAGGAGCTGGTCGAGCCTCTCAAGGCCGAAGCGACCAAGTTCGGGTTGCAGTACCGGTTCTCCGGTGACGTGCACCGCATCGTGAACGAAGCCCGCAAACCGAACACCATGTACGGGCAATTGAAGGGGTTCGGGCTCGCGGTCATCTCCGAAGAGCGCTTCATCCCTCCTGTCTACAAGACCTCGTCGAAGGAAGACCGCTTGCAGGTGCTGGCGGGATTGATGGACACCGACGGACACCTCTCTTGCGGCGGTTTTGATTACATCTCCAAGAGCTATCAGCTCGCGGATGACGTCGTGTTCGTGGCTCGTTCTGTCGGACTCGCTGCATACCTCTCACCGTGCGAGAAGCACGACCAGTTTGGGCTCGGTGGCGTGTACTACCGAGTGAGCATCTCAGGCGACTGCTCCTTCATCCCCACGAGAATCACGCGCAAACAGTCTGGGCCGCGCAAACAGAAAAAGAACGTGCTGCGCACTGGGTTTACGTGGGAATTGCTGCCTGAAGATGACTTCTTCGGGTTCAGTCTCGACGGAGACGGGCGCTTCCTGCTCGGAGACTTCACGGTCACCCACAACACGGGCAAAAGTGCAATCGCGATCGCCTTCGCGCGGGCCATGGGCGACTCCAGCTACATGCTCACGCTCACGGAGCAGTTGCAGGACCAGTACACGACCGAGTTCGGGGAGAAGGCCGCCAAGGACCTCGGCCTTCGTTCGCTCAAGGGCCGGGGCAAGTTCAAGTGCGTGAACATGCCCGGCGGCACCTGCAACGACGGCAAGCACCTCTACAAGGGCAAGAACGCCTGCACGGGCTGCCCCTACAAGAAGGCGAAGCAGGAGGCGTTCGAGGCGCCTCACCTCGTGGCCAACTACCACTCGTACCTCTGGAACGTCGCGATGGCGCCGCCCAGCGAAGAAGGGCCTCCGCCCATCCGCCCGCTCCTCATCGTGGACGAGGCGCACTCCATGGAGAGCTTCCTGCTCGACCAGATGGGCGTCACGGTGAAGCTCGGGAAGCTCTCCGTGCAGCTCCCGCCGCCGCCCAGCGACGAGGAAACCGCTGAGCCCTACTTCGACTACATCACCGAAGAGCTGCTCCCGGCGCTCGCGGAGGTCGGGAAGAAGCTCATCGACCCCAAGGCGAAGGAGGAGCACGAGCAGTTCATCCGCAAGCTCACCATGGTCATCAGCACCAAGGACGACGTGCAGTGGGTGCCTGAGCGCGGCAAGGTCCCTCCGTTCTTCACCACCATGGACCAGACGTGGTTCGCGTTGAAGCCGCTGACCGTGGACCGCTGGGGCTCGCAGCTTTGGGGCAACGGCCAGCAGCAGCTCTTCATGAGCGGCACCATCCTCTCCGCGATGCAGTTCGTGAAGTCGGTGGGGCTCGATCCTGAGCTGGGCGAGCACGTCGAGCTGGACTCGCCCTTCCCGGCGGCCAACCGGCCCATCCACATTGGCAACCTCGACATGACGAAGAAGCACCGGGCCACCAACTGGCCCATCATGGCGCGGATGGTCGAGGGCCTTCTCTCGGCGCACCCGAACGAGAAGGGCCTGCTGCTGTGCCCCAGCAACGAGATGATCAAGGCCATCGGCAAGGCGCTCAGCCGGACCAACTTCTCGCGCCTCATCGTGGCGGCCGGGGAAGACCGTGTCGCGCAGTACCAGCGCCACATGAACAGCAAGACGCCGACCGTGCTGGCCGCGTCCGGCTACTGGGAGGGTGCCGACTTGAAGGACGATGCGAGTCGCTTCCAGATCATCCCGCAGGCTCCGCGCCCGATGTGGCAGGGGCAGGTGGCTGCGCGCGCCAGCAAGCCGGGCGGTGACGACTGGTACCGCTGGTTGACGTGGCAGAAATTCCTGCAGGGCACGGGGCGCTCGGTGCGCTCTGAGACCGACACGGCCGTCACCTACGTGTTCGACAGCGAGCTGCGCAAGGAGCTGAAGCGCAAGGACACCATGATTCCGAAGTGGGTCCGCGATGCCTGCCACCTGACCCCCGAGAAGAAGGAGAGCTGAGATGAAGCTGTCTTGTCGTGACACCTCCAAGGCGTACAGCCGTGGGGACCCCGACGACATCGGCTGGGAAGATGAGCAGACGGACCCGGCTCCTGACTGGATGGCGGACGAGCACTTCGCGTGCGGAGACAAGGACTAGGTGCGCTAACCATGTACGTCGTCCCCTGCATCAGCCCCGGCTTCGTCATGCGCAACAACATGCGCCTCGGCGGAACCGTCAGCTACGCGTTCCAGCGCGCGCTGAAGCTCAGCAACGGCTGGACCCCGAAGTGGGTGGACGAACCGAACGTCATCAAGGTGAAGCCGACGCTGGCCGAAGTCGAGCGCACCTTGAAGGGCATGCACGGCCGCCCAGTCGCGTGGGACGTTGAAACCGACGGGCGGCACCCGCTCCAGTGCAGCCTGCGCTGCATCGCCTTCTACGACGGCCACAAGGCCATCACCGTGCCTCTGCTCTACCGCACGGGCGTGAAGGACATCATCACCGGCAAGGCCGAGTGGAAGCGCTACTGGGGCGTGGCGGAAGAGCGGCGCATCATCGCGGCCCTGAAGGCGCTGTTCTTGGCCAGCCCTTCGCTGCGCACGCAGAACGGCCAGTTCGACCGCATGGTGGTGAAGTCGAACCTCGGCATCGACGTGCCCGGCGGGCGGCCGCACATCGACAAGCTCATCGGGCACCACCACGTGGCGCCCAACCAGCCGCCCAAACACGGCTTCCTCGAGGCGCGCAACACCCACAGCCCCCACTACAAGGCCACCAGCACCGGTGAGGCGTGGAGCGCGGACAGCGACCACGAGCTGTGGCTCTACAACTCGCGCGACTGCATCACCACATGGCTCATCTCGGAGAAGATGGAGCAGGAGCTGCTGGAGCTGGAGCAGCACGCGGCCATCTACGACCACGACTCGTGGCAGGAAGGGCAGTGCCAGCGCTGGCGTGAGACGGGCATCAAAATCGACCTGCACGCGCTGGCCTACTTCCGCCAGCACTACCAAGGCATCGCCGTGAAGGCGCTCGCTGCGATGCGCGCCGTGGTGCTCTGCCACCTGAAGGAAGGCGACCCGGAGCTGGACGAGCTGCTGGAGAAGCTGAAGGTCAAGGCGAAGAAGAAGGGGAAGAAGGAAGAGGACGCGTGGGACGAAGAAGACGACGACTCCATCGACCAGATGGACGCCGACGGCTCCGGCAAGGTGGCCGACGTCTTCAACCCGGCGAGCCTTCCGCAGCTCCGCACGCTCTTCCACAAGCTGGGCATCCCGCTCGTGGAGAAGACGAAGACCGGCGCGCTCAGCACCGCGAAGGAGATCCTCACCGGCATCCGCAAGGACCTGCTCGCGCAGAAGGTCCCGGCCGACGATGACCGCATCGCCTTCCTCGACTACCTGTTCGCGTGGCGCGAGTCCTCGAAGGTGGACTCGACCTACCTGCGCCCCGAGGTGCTCCGCGACGGTCGGGTGCACCCGAGCTTCAGCGTGCATGGGCCGCCGACGGGTCGCCTCACCTCGCAGAACCCGAACTTCCAGAACCAGCCTCCGGCCATTCGAGGCATGTACGTGGCCGATGACGAGCACTACCTCTGCTCGGGCGACGCAGACGCGCTGGAGCTGCGCCTCGGCGCGTACAACTCGCAGGACCCGAACTACATCGAGGTCTTCAAGCAGTACGACGCGAAGACCGGCCCGAAGCCGCACCACGCGAACATGGCCGTCATCTTCGGGCTGCCGCCGACGAAGGAAGCAGCCGACAAGAACCCGGGCATGTACGTCGCGAGCAAGATGTTCGCGTACGCCGTCGCGTACGGCGCAGGCGACCCGAAGATCTACGACAACGTCCGCGAGGAAATGCCAGACCTCGACTTCAAGGTCTTCAAGGTCGCCATCGCGAACTACCGCAAGCGCTACGCCCGGCTCTTCCAGTTCCAGCGCGAGGTGGTGCAGCAGGGCACGCAGAAGGGCTACCTCGACTCCGGTCTCCTTCGCCGCCGCACGTACTTCTTCGAGCGCGTCTTCGACGAGCACTCGCCCGAGGCCACGGCGATGCAGAACTTCCCGTACCAGAGCACGGGTGCGGATGTCGTCTCGCTCGGCAACCGGCGGATGATGAAGGAAGTCATCAACCCGATGCGCAAGAAGCTGTTGTGCCGTGGCGCCAAGTGGAAGGACGACGAGGGCAAGGTGCACGTCCTCAAGTTCGACGAGCGCCTTGAGCAGGTCGCGCAGGTCCACGACGAGCTGCTCTGGCTCATCCCGAAGCGCCTGAAGAAGGAATTCGAGGCGGCCTTCAAGAAGTGCATCGAGGTCGAGCTGAAGCCCGGCTGGTACATCCCGTGGGACATCAAGAGCAAGGCGCGCTGGAAGCCGGTGCAGACGCGCTGCGGCACCGTGCCCAAGGTGAAAAAAGCGAAGAAGGGCGGAGTCGCCGTGCTACCTACGCCGTGCCGAGAGCTGGTGGACATCGAGATGACGGCTCCGCACGTATGGGAAGGCAAGTGCTCGTGCGGCGCAGCAGTGAAGGTGGTCGTGGATCCGAAGTTCCTGCAGGAGAAGGAGGCAGCGTGAAACGTGGTGAGCATCATGCGTTCCGGTCCCGAGAGCGCGCCATCCGCTTCGTTCGTGCGAAGTGGCTCAGTGAGATGGTCCTCCGTTCGCTGGGTGGTTGCTGTGCGACGTGCGGCGAAGAGAACATGAGCCTGCTCACGGTCGACCACATGGACGGCGTGACGTTCGACCGCTACGCGCTCCGCTACGACGCCCGGGTCGCGCGGTACATCCAAGAGCTGGTGAGCGGCGTGAAGCTGCGCTGCCTCTGCCTCGTGTGCAACGGCCGCTTCGGCCAGCTCGCGCAGATGCGTGAGCCCGGTGAAGACGTCGTGACCTACCCTGACGAAGACTTCATGCTCCCGGAGCTGCCCGATGCACCTTTCTGAAATGCTCAAGCAGTTTCACGAAGGCGTGGTGAACGCACCGGTGGTGCTCTCCGACTGGCTCAAGGAACAGGGGATGGATGATGAAGCGGCCAAGGATTTCTTGGCGTCTCTGTGGTTGGTGTCGCCTCGCAACCTCGGGCACGGCATGAAGGGCATCACGCCGACCCCGCAGCGGTGGCCTGCGGCCATCACGTCGTTCCGCCTCTCGCTTCACGGCTGGTCCGTCGGCTCCCCGAGATGAAATCCGTTGACGTCCCGGCGTCACTCGTGATGTGACAGCCGTCCACGCAGTACCTACGAGGAGTGCCCATGAAGAAGACCGTGAAGACCGAGAAGTCCGCGAAGACCGCCGCGAAGACCGCAGCGAAGGTGAAGAAGACCGTGAAGGCCGTCGTGAAGGCCGCGAAGGCCGTCGAGGCCGTGAAGGCCATCGTGGCGAAGTCGACCATCGTGTCCATCGAGATGCCCAGCATCGACCCGCACGACTCGACGATAAAGGGCGCGAACCTCGCCGTCGCGCAGGCGAGCCTGCTCAAGATCGTCACGCAGAGCGACGCCATCGAGGCGGGCCGCGCGCTGGTGAACTTGAAGGGCGTGCTCGCTGCTGTGGAGGCGAAGCGCTCCAGCTTCGTGAAGCCCCTCAACGACACCGTGAAGCGCATCAACGCGATGTTCAAGCCGACCATCATGAAGCTCGAAGCGGCCGACACGGTCATCCGCACCAAGGTGATGGGCTACCGCGTGGAGGCCGAGGCGCTCGCTGCTCATGCGCGTGGCCAGCTCATGGAGAAGGCCGAAGAAGCGCAGGCCGCCGGGGACAACGAGACCGCGCTCGCGCACGCCGTCGAGGCGTCCGAGGTCACCACGATGGCGAAGACCACCATCCTCGAAGAGGGCTCCTTCCAGATGAAGAAGAGCTGGACCTTCGAGGTCACCGACTTCGGTTCGGTGCCCCACGAATACTTCACCCTCGACGAGAAGAAGATTCGCGCCGCCGTGCGGTCTGGCGTCCGTGACATCGCGGGCGTTCGCATCTTCGAGGAGGACACCATGGCCGTCAGCGCTCCGGCGGCGTTCCTCGCGGAGCAGCCCGCCGACCTCTCTCCGGACGCGGTGTTCTGATGGCTGGCAAGATCTTCGGGCAGGCGCGGGTGCCCCTGCAGGAGGCCGTGGTCGAGCGGGTGGAAGAACTCATCCGGGCGCTCAACGTGGGTCCGAAGAGCCTCGACCCCACCACGGCCACGCCCAACGAGATGCGCGCGGCGATGCTGCGCGACTGCGCGGCGCTCATGATCGTGCGCTACAGCATCATCGGGGAGCTGGAGCAGCTCGGCGTGCCCCGGAACAAGTCCGTCGACTACAGCGGGGAGTTGGCCATGCACACCTTGTCCAAGGCCAAGAACCCTGAGAAGAAGATCATCCAGTGAGCCACGAAGAGCGCCTGACGACCGGAGTAGGTGACGCTGTCAACGCGCTCAACGAGGTGCTGAGCAAGCTGCCTGCTGCGTCGGCTTCACCGAGCGGTCCCGAAGCCGTTGGGCTGGTCTGCACGCTCAACGCCTACTCCCAGCTCCTCTCCGAGGAGATGACCACGGAGGCCCTGCAAGCTGCCGCGCAGTTGCAGGTCATCATCGTGGCGCAGCTCAAGAAAGGCCGCTGACGTGCGACGCCTCGTCCAGCGCATCAGCGCTCGACTGAGGACGTACAACCCGAGCCCGGCTACCAGCCGGGCTTTCGGGCATCGCTACACCGACCTCGCGGACTACATCTCCTCGAAGTGGGGCATCAACCGGCAGGACGTCGGTTTCATCCTCTCGGACATCTTCCGCTTCATCGAGATCGAAGTGCTGCGCGGCTCGGGCAGCTTCAGCGTGAAGAGCTTCGGGCGCTTCGACCGGCGCGAGATGCAGGGAGGGTCGGGGCCTGATGACCGGGTCACCGTGATGCGCTTCACGCGCTCTTCAGTTCACCGTGGTGGGTCATACATCGACTGGGAAGACGAGGAATGGGATGACGACGACGAGTGAGACGACCCGACGGTGTCACCAATGCTCCGAGTGCAACGAGACGATGTGTCGAGCGTGTGCCGGTGACGGTGGAGACCACTCCTGCATCGTCGGGCGCGAGCACCCCACGTGCCCCACTCCCTCCCGCCACATGCCCGGTCGGCCAGAGGCGACGTGTGGGAACTGCGACGTGGACTTCCTCAAGCTCAAGGCCGATGCCCCCGCCGTGAAGTTCGACGATGGGAAGCCACGCTGGGACCTGCTCCCCTTCGACGCGCTCGACGAGGTGGCCTACGTGCTCGCCTACGGTGCGAACAAGTACGCCCCACGCAACTGGGAGAAGGGGATGTCGTGGGGGCGTTTGCTCGCCGCCCTCCTCCGCCACCTCTCGCAGTGGGCGCTCGGGCGCGAATTCGACGCCGAGAGTGGTATGCACCACCTCGCTCACGCGAGCTGCTGCGTGTTGATGCTCTACGCTCTCGTGCTACGCAAGACCGGGACCGATGACCGCTACACGAAGGGGGCCGTCATGCGTGAGGAGACGGCGGCATCCGAAGCAGCGAAGAGGAAACGATGACCGACGCACCACCTCGCGCACGCGAGCTGCTGCTTCCTGATGCTCTACGCGATGGTGCTGCGGAAGATTGGGACGGACGAGCGGGCGCTGCCGCTCAGCGACAAACCAGATCCGACCCGCTGAGCTGGTTCAGCGCCACGAGCGCTGAGACTTCGGTGGCGAGCTTGCTCATCGAGCGCTGGTAGGTCGAGCGGTCCAGCGTGTAGTAGCCCGCCGTGTTCGCCCGGTTCTCGACGCGCATCATCGTGCCGTCGGGAGCCTTCTCGAAGACGCCCAGCGTGGTGGCGAACGTCTCATCGCCGCCCAGCAACTGCGCCGACGCCTCGCGGTAGTTCAGGTACCCCGAGCCGCTCAGGAACTGGAGCAGGTCCGCGATGCTCTCGTCGATGCTGCCGTACGCGCGCCACTGCTGGGTGATCTTCTTCGCGCCGCTCTGCCCGACGGCGTACTCGGTGTCGCCGCCCGCCATCACCGGCTTGCCTGCCTGAAGCCACCGGCCTCCGGCGGTGATGTTCCAGTAGTTGAAGACCTCGCGAGCCTGCCGCGTGGCCTTTCCCCAGCCGCTCTCGTGCGCCGCCCACGCCGCGATGAGCGACCGGGCGCGCAGGCTCAGCCCCGGGCTCACCCGGGCAGCCGCGTTCATGATGGCTCGAACGAAATCGCTCTTCGTGCTCGTCGTCGTCAACGTGTCCAAGATGAAGCCTCCACCGGCCGCGCGGCCTGAGTCCATGAGCCCCGTCGAGAGTAGCCCGACGTAGACGAGCGCCCCGCTTCCGACCACGCCGAGGCCGTAAAGGGCGAAACGCGCGGGTCGGGAAAGGGCCATGGCCGGAAGGTATCAGGCCGAAAAGATTCACCCGGCAACTTGCACGGCGCCGTCACCGATGTCATTGTACTTCTTGGGTGAGTGCTCTTGGTGGTGCTCTCTCCTCGCGTTGTCTGGGTGTGATGCTTTGGGGCTCCCGTGTACTCCCCTCCACGGGAGCCCCGCTTTTTTGGAGATGCCCCCCGTGCCTGAAGCGCTGTTGCTGGCCTTCGCCATCTTCTTCTCGACCACCCTCCTGCGTGCCTTCCCGTGGCCCCAGCAGCTCGCCACGCGCAAACCGTTGAGCTGCCCGACGTGTCTCGCAGGCTGGGCTGCGATCGCGGCGTGGCTGGTGATGAAGGGCTGGCAGGACCCGTGGCCACTCGGCGTGCTCTGCGCCGCTGCAGCAGGGGGCGCGCTGTTGATCGAAGCCGCGCGAACGTGGCTCATCCGCCTCGAAGGCAACGGAGCGTGGCTGCCGCCTTCTTGACGGGCGCTGCGTTTGGTGGTGGGCACGAGCACCTTCGGGTACCCTCGGGCCCATGAAGAACGACCTGAAGCAGTACGTGCTCGCCGTGACCGTCCTCGGCATCGCCTTCCTCGCGGCTGTCGCGTACGGCCAGACCCAGTCCCTCATGCTCGGCAACGACTACGCCACGGACGGCGGCCTCATGCGCCGCGTGCGGGTGGACTCGCTGGGGCGCATCGTCACCACGGGTGGCAGCTCAGGAGGCTCGGGCACGACCACCGATGGTGGCGTGGCCATCACGGTCCCCGGCTGCAGCGCCACCAAGCAGGCCACGACGCAGGTGAACCTCACCTCGTTGGACACCCCGGCCGACGGCGGCTTCCCGGGCCACTGGTACACGCGGGTCTGCAACTCGGCGCGCAACTCCGGCACGCCCATCATCACCTGCACCGCCGACGGCCAGACGCCGACCGCCGCGTCTTCCAGCTCCGGTGATGCGCTGGAGGTGAGCGACTGCGTGACCTACCTCACCGGCGCCACCGTGCGCTGCATCAGCGACACGACGGCCACGCAGGTGACGACGGAGGAGTGCCGATGAATCGCCTGCGCTGGATGCTGTGGTTGCTCTTGCTGCTCTCCGGCGTGAGCTTCGCGCAGGGCACCGTTTCGCGCGGCGGCGCGCTCAAGAAGCGTGCGTACCAGACGTACTCTGCCGTGACGCTCTTCGTCGACCCCACAGGTTCAGACGCCAATGCTTGCACGGCTGTCGGTACGGCTGCGTGTCTGACCATCAACGGGGCTCTTGCGAAGTTGCCACGTTTCATCAACCACAACGTCGTCGTCAACGTCGCAGCAGGAACGTACGCACCCTTCACTGTCAGCGAATTCATCATCGCGGGCGGTGTGTCGCTCACCATCACTGGCGCAGCGATGGCGGACCTGCCCTCTGTACCTTCCGGGTCTGTGACAGGGACTCTTACGGGGTACACCGTCGGTACATTCCCAGCACGCACAGCGCTGACAGACACCTCTCAAGCGTGGCCTGCCACTTGGAGTCCGGACGACATCATGTCCATGCGGGGTCGATTCGTTACTATCACTGGAGGTGCCGGAGTCGGGCAGTCGCGCTTGATTGCGCAGAGCAGCCCCACCACGCTGGAGCTTTTGGCCAACTTCAGCCCGGCCCCTACGGCAGGCTCTACCTACGCCATTCAAGAGCCCTCAACGGTAGTGTCCTCGGGGACGCTTACCCTTATGACGGTATCGAACGTGCGCGGGCAACTCACCATCAACTTGCTGAAGTTTCTCCGGACAGTAGGAACTGTTCCTTTGGTGTCCGTCCCTACAGCCCGCGCTCAGAGCGGACTGCGGCTGTCAATGACATCGTGTTTGGTAGACTCCGCTGCCACGAGCAGCCAGACGGTAGCGTTCAATGCCCCAGAGACCTTCACATTCACCGACACCTCTGTCCTCGGAGGTAACAACGGCACCACCCTGCTGGTTACAGGAAACACCTCTCGACTTACTCTCAACCGGTGCTACTTGAGTGGGCAAAGGGGTGCTCTGAGCACATTCAATACGGCGTATACGAGCCTATCTAGCGTCATGCTCGACTCTCGAAACATCACCGTGAACTACGTGTGGACTCCAAGCGCTGGAGTCAACGCCACCAACATCGTGTGGATTGTCTGCAATGCTCGTGCGGAGAATTGGGGTTATTTCGGGGGACTCACGGGGATAAACTCTATCGCTGGAAGCAGTTCTTTGCGGCTCACCAACGTCAGCATTGACGGCTGTGGGAACGGCATCAGCACAGACGGGACGAATATCCTCGGCTCTGGTGTGGTGGAGATGAAGAACATCAACAAGGACAACTACCTCAGCGTCCCTCCCGGTGCTGCATACAATGTCACCGGGAAGGCGTTCATCGACCTGCGCGCAGTAACTTCCTTAATCTACACCAGCGTGTCTTTCGACGGTGGTGTCACGTACTTGCTAGGTGGAGAAGAAGTGAACGACGCGACACTCGCTGCGCTGCCTGATGGCGGGCAAGTTTTCGAGAATTCCCACGGCGTCATTTACCGAAGGTAGGGAATCATGGCCACGCCGACGACCGCGCTCACCTCGCTCGGCGGAGCCATGACGCCAAAGAGTATTGTCGGTATCAGCCTGTCAATTATGGAACTGGAATGACCAACCCGCCCAACATCATGCTGCCCGGAACGTGGGTGCTGCTCGGCATCGTCATCGCGTGCATCGTCACGGCTGCGGTGGTCATCGCCACACGCATCATTCAG
>JBBRUE010000060.1:0-14392 GCA_038248085.1 Myxococcales bacterium
GTCACGCGCGCGTGGAAGAGCTCCTCCTGAAGGACGGGGCCGTGTCGGGCATCGTCTTGCGGGACCGCGAGACGGGGCGCGTGGCCCGGGTGCCGGCCCGCGCGGTGGTCAACGCCACCGGCGCGTGGGCCGATGGTCTGCGCGCGCGCGTCGAGGGGAAACCGGCGATTCGACCGCTGCGCGGCAGTCACCTCCTCTACCCCGCGTGGCGCTTCCCCGTGGCGCAGGCGGTGGCCTTCCGTCACCCGACCGACGGCCGCCCGCTCTTCGCCTACCCGTGGGAAGGCACGACGCTGCTGGGCACGACGGATCTCGATCACGATCGCCCGCTCGACGAGGAGCCGCGCATCACCGCGCTCGAAGCCAGCTACCTGGTCGAGGCCGCGCGCGCCGCGTTCCCCGGGCTCGAGCTGAAGGTCAGCGACGCCACCTCCAGCTACGCCGGGGTGCGCCCCGTCATCGGCACCGGCAAGGCCGACCCCTCGAAGGAGTCGCGCGAGCACGTCATCTGGAACGAGCGCGGGCTGGTGACCGTCACCGGCGGCAAGCTGACCACCTTCCGCGGCATCGCCCGGCACACCCTCGAGGCGCTCGAGCAGGCGCTGCCCGAGCTGCAGAAGCCGTCGAAGAAGAAGGGGCGCTTCCCCGTGGCCGCGCCGCCGGAGCGCGCCGGCTTCCTCGACCCGCGCGAGCGCCGCCGCCTCGCGGGCCGGTACGGGGCGCGCGCCGCGCCGCTCCTCGCCGCCGCGGGCCAGGGCGAGCTCGAGCGCATTCCCGAGACCTTCTTCCTCTGGGCCGAGCTGCGCCACGCCGCGCGGACCGAACGCGTGGTGCACCTCGAAGACCTGCTGCTGCGCCGGGTGCGCGCCGGCCTCGTGTTGCCGGAAGGGGGCCGCGAACACCTGCCGCGCATTCGCAGCATCTGCCAGGCCGAGCTGGGCTGGGACGATGGCCGCTGGGAGCAGGAAGAGGCGCAGTACCTCGACGCGTGGCGGGTGCACCACGGCGCGCCGTCGGTGGCCGCGCAGCCGGGTCCTGCGCCACGGGCCAGCGCGCCCCCGTCGCTCAAGGCGGCGAAGGCGGCGCCGCCCGAACCGCGGCCTCCCGACCTGGGGAACGAACGACGGCGTTGATCAGCGCGCCAGCGCGGCTCGCGAACCTCTGAAAGCTCGGCTCACTGCGCTGCGCACGAACCGGAGACCGCGCACGGCGGCGTGAAGGAGGCGAGCCGGGGCCAGGCCTCGTGCTGCGCCAGGCAGTGCGAGAGCCACGCGGTGCTCAGCGCCGCCACCCGGTCGACGGCGACGTCTTCGACCAGCTCCCCCGTGTCGGAGGTGACGACCTCCAGCTGCCAGCGCGGTGAGAGGCCAACCGCCACCCGGTTGGTCGAGAGCGTGACCGGGTCGCGGCCGTCGACGATGAACAGCGCAGGCACCCGCGCCAGCAGCAGCGAGGCGCCGGCGTGGTCCGGGCGACCGTCGCGCGAGATGATGGCCAGCACGCGGTCCGGCTCGGAGGTGGTGGCGATGAAGGCGGCCGCGGCGCTGGCTCCCACCCCGACCCACGCGAGCGGGAGCCCGCCGGCCACGGCGCGGTGGGCCCGGAGCCAGTGCGCGGAGAGCAACAGCCGTTCGGCGAGCAGGGCCACGTCGTCGTGGGTCCCCCTGCGCGCGATGTCTTCGTCCTCGGTGACGAGGTCGATCAGCAGCGTGGTGAAGCCGGCGTGCGCCAGGGTCGTCGCCAGGAAGCGGGAGCACCAGCTGAGACGGGCGATGCCGCTGGGCTGGCCGAGGACGACGTACCCGCGGGGCTGGGGGGCATCGAACACCAGGGCCCCGAGCGTCCCACCCCTCACGGGCACTTCGACCTCGCACGCCTCGACGGTCGACGGCTCCGCGCAGGCCTGAGGGGTCTGCGACGCCTGGCAGTTCATGACGCGGCCTCCGACGGGTGCTGCGGTCGGAGCGTCGCCACGACCTGCTCCACGCGCGCCATCAACTCCGCCACGACGAAGGGCTTGCCGACGAAGCCAGTCGCCCCCGCAGCCATGGCCTCGGCCTCCCGTTCAGGCGTCACGTCGCCGGTGATCAGCAGCACCGCGGTGCCGGGGCGCTCGGGGTTGGTGCGAATGGCGCGCAGCAGCTCGAGGCCACTGACGTACGGCATGGTCCAGTCGGTGATGATGACGTCGTAGGGCGTGCGCTTGAAGAGCGCGAAGGCACTCAAGCCATCACCCGCCTCGTCGACGCAAGGAAAGCCCTGCTCGTGCAGCAGCTGGCGGAGCGCGCTGCGCACCAGGTCGCAGTCATCGACGACGAGGAGCCGGCTGCAGGTGGGAGTCATGACGGGACGACCTCGGGCCAGGTGAAGGGGGCGAACACCGGCATCCTGGAGAGGAGGCCGTCGCCGGAGAATGAGGGCCGCCCCTCTACGGGCCAGCCCGTAGCCCCGCGGGCGGAGAGAGCGCGTCGTCGACCGCGCGTCGAAGGGCCCCGAGGGTCTGCGGCTTGCCGAGCACCCGCGTGGCCCCCAGGCGGACACCCGCTGCGCGCAGCCGCTCGTCGGCATGCCCGGTGAGGATGATGAAGGGGCAGGACAACCCCTGCGCCCGGGCCCAGCTCACGACCTCGAGCCCGCTCTCGCCGGGCATGTGGACGTCGGTCACCACGAGGTCGGGCACGTGGCCCTTCAGGGCGAAGAACGCGAGGTAGTCGCGCAGCTCGCTCCCGTCCTCGAGCTCGACCACGCGCCGGTCCTCGCGGGCCAACCCGGCCACCAACAACTCGCGAAGCTCCTCGTCGTCATCTGCCACGACCACCACGCGCTTGTGCATCATCGACGGGCGCCTCCCGGGCCAGCCCCATCATGGAGGGCCCGCAGGCGATTCCCCATACGGGCAAGCCCGTACCCGTCAGGTCAACAGCTTCGCCGCGCGCGCAGAGCGCACGAACCCGGCCAGCTCGACCAGGTTGGACAGGCCCGTCTTCTCGGCGACGTGGGCGCGGTGCACCTCGACGGTGCGGAAGCTGATGCCGAGGCGCTCGCCGATGTCCTTGTGCTCCAGGCCCTCGGCGACCAGCACCACCACCTCGCGCTCGCGGGGCGTCAGGCTCGCCACCACGCGTTCCAGCGCGTCGCGTGCAGCCATGAAGGTCACGTCGGAGACCACCAGCTCGGCCACGCGGGCGAGGAGCACCTCGGGCCGGGCCGGCTTCACCAGCACGTCGCGCGCGCCCGTCCGAATCGCCTGCACGGCCATCGGGATGTCGCCGCTCCCGGTGAGGAAGAGGATGGGCAGGTGGTTCCCCCGTCGCGCGAGCTCGGCCTGCACCTCGGGGCCCTGCAAGCCGGGGAGCGACACGTCGAGCACGAGGCAACCGCGCGTCGCCGGCTCGAGCGCCGCGAGGAGATCCTCCGCGCACCCGAAGGCCGCGACCCGGTACCCGGCGGCCTCGAGCAGGTCACTCAGCCCTTCGCGCAGCACCTCGTCATCGTCGACGAGGAAGACCGTCGGTCGCTCCGGGGACGGGGGAGCCGTGCGGGCCTCGTTCATGACGGCGCACCCGCCTCAGGGCCATTCGCCGGCGCGACCGGGAGGGAGAAGTGAAAGGTCGTGCCCTGGCCCGGTTCGCTGTCGACCCAGATGCGGCCGCCGTGGGCCTCGATGATGCCCTTGGTGATCGGCAGGCCCAGCCCGGCGCCCTGCCGCGCGGCACGGTCCGACTGCCAGAAGCGCTCGAAGAGGCGCGGGAGATCTTCGGCCCGCACTCCCGGCCCGGTGTCGCTCACCCGGAAGACGACCTCTTCGCCCTGCCGCACGGCGCCCACCACGACGCGGACGCCGCGCCCGGCGAACTTGAGCGCATTGCCGATGAGGTTCTCGAAGACCTGCAGCAGCCGGTCGCGGTCGGCCCACAGCGCGGGGAGCCCGGGCTCCAGCTCGACCTCGAGTTCGAGCTCACCGGCCACCGCGAGCGGCTTCTGGGCTTCGACCGCCTCGGTGACGAGCTGGACGACGGGGACGCGCACCCGCTCGAGCGGGAGCTGGCCGCCTTCCATGCGGCTCGCGTCGAGCAGGTCCTGGACCAGGCGGGCCATGCGGCTCACCGAGCGCTCGATGCGCTCACTGGGCTTGCGCGCCCACGTCTCTCCGTCGCGCGCGCGGTCACCGAGCAGGCGCGCCTGGAGGAGCACGTTCTGCAGGGGATTTCGGAGATCGTGCGCGACGATGCCGAGCAGGTCGTCGCGCGCATGAATGGCCCGCTGGGCCTCGCGGTAGAGCTGCACCTTTTCCATCGCGAGGGTGGTGACGCGCGCCACCTCCTCGGCCAGGTGGAGCTCTGCCGGTCCGTAGGTGCGCCCCGAAGCGCGCGACCCCACCACGGCGATGACCCCCAGCACGGTCCCATGCGCGACCACCGGCACCACGAGGAGCGAGCGGGCCTCGAGCCCCCGCAGGCCCCGCAGGTGCTCGTCGCCCTGCGCGTACGAGGCGATGGTCTCATCGGAGACGATCGGCAGCACCACCGGTTGCTTCGTCTGCGCGGCGGCCAGGCCGAGGTGCGGCCGGTCGGGCGCGAGCGTCACGTTGCTGAGCAGCTCGCACACCCAGTTCTTCGACGGGTCTCGGCTCGTGCACTCCAGCCGCCGCGCGGCGCCGTTGGAGACGAGGTCCACGATGCAGAAGTCCGCCAGCTCGCGAACGAACAGGTGCGCGAGGCTCCGCAGCGTCTGCTGCTGGTCGAGGGTCTGGGCGAGGGCCGCGTTGACCTCGGCGAGGAACTGCCGATCGCGCTCCAGGCGGCGCTGGTCGGTGACGTCCCGGAGCGACATCGTGAACACCGTCTGGCCGTCGAGCTCGAGCCGCGAGATGGTGGCGTCGAGGGGGAACTCCTCGCCGCTCTTGCGCAGGCCGATCGGAGTGACCCGTTCCGACAGGCCGTGCTTCGCGGCTCCACCTTCGCCGAACAGGTCCACCTGGGGACGGTGGGCCGCCCGAAACCGCTCGGGAATGAGGATGTCCATCGACGCGCCGAGCGCCTCCGCGGCCGGGAACCCGAAGATGTGCTCGGCGCTCTGGTTGAACCGCGTGATGCGTTGCTGTGCATCGAAGCAGACGATCCCGTCGGCGGCGATGGCGAGGATCCCCGACGACATCGCCTCGGCGGCGTGGAGGTCGGCCTCGAGCCGCTTGCGCTCGGTGACGTCGACGATGGTCCCCGCGACGCGCAGCGGGTGGCACAGCGCACCCTGCTTCTCCACGAAGAGCCGCGCGTCGACCAGCACCCAACGGGTGGTGCCGTCGGGCCAGACGAGCCGATGCTCGTCGTGGAAGTCCCGTTCGCCGTTGGTGGCGAGGCACGTCATCACCTTGCCGGCCACCCGCTCGCGATCGTCGGGGTGGACCCGTTGCAGCACCGCGTCGGCCGAGGCTTCGGGCCAGATCGCCGGTGGCACCTGGAAGTCCTCCGGCAGGCCATTGAGCTTGAGCGTCTGGGGCGACAGGTAGCTGTGCCCCGTGGCGAAGATGAACTCGAAGGTCCCGAGGGCCGCCGCCTGCGACGCGAGCCGGAGCCGCTCTTCGCTCTGGTGAATGGCCTGTTCGGCCCGCCTGCGCTCGGTGATGTCGCGCACGAACGCCTGCCAGCGGCCATCGGCGAGGATCTTCGCGCTGACTTCGACCGGGACCACGGTGCCGTCCTTGCGGCGCAACACCCACTCACCGACGTGCTCCGCGCCCGCGGCCAGCTTGTCCCGCTCTGCCCAGAGGCGCGCGACTTCACCGGGGAGCACCAGCTCGGCGAAGGTCTTTCCCAGCAGCTCTTCGCGCGAGTAGCCGAGCAACCGGCAGGCCGCGCCGTTCACGTGGGTGCAGCGGCCCTCGAGGTCGGCGCCGAAGATCCCGTCGGGGGCCTGCTCGATGAAGCTCGCGAGCCGGGCTTCGACCGCGGCGGCACGCTCACCGGCACCCTCGAGCGCGCGCCGGGCGTCGGTGATGTCGGCCGACAAGACGCACACGCCCTGTGGCACGGGAGAGATGCGCAGCTCGAACCACCGGGCGCCGGCAGCGAAGTGGACCTGGTGGTCCAGCCGCTGCGAGGTGCGCTGCGTCATGCATGCCTGCAACGAAGCGAACATCGGGGTCGCCGCGAGCCCCGGGTCGCACGCCAGCACGGTGCGGCCGACGAGTTGCTCGCTCGGTTGCCGAGCCTGCTTCACCGCGGCCTCGTTGAGGTAGAGGTACGTCCAGTCGAAGCCGATCACCTGGCAGCCGTCGACGAGGTGGTCGAAGGCTTCGCGAGCGCTGGCGGCGGCAGACGGCTCATCCATCGAGCAGAAACACTACGCCCCCGGCGACGCCCCGACTCAGCAAATACTGGGGACTCCAGTACCGCCCGCCCAGCACTCCTTGCACCTCGCCCTCTTCAGAACCCGCTCTGCGTCAGCGCCTCTTTGACCCGCGTCTCGTCGCCGACCACCGAGAGCACGAGGTTGCCCGCGCACTGCCGCCAGCCCGCGGCGAGCTGCTCGCGATCGATCGCCGCCAGCGACTCGAACAACGCCGTGTCGACGTCGTCGGTCCGCCGCCCGGCGAGGGCCTGGCGGGTCAGCACGTCGGCCACCGTGCCCGCGGGCGCCCCCGAGAGCGTCGACGCGCGGGCCACGTCCCAACGCGCACGCTCGAGGGCGCGGTCGCTGAGCGTCTGCTGCTCGAACTGCTTCACCGCCGTGGCGAGCACCGCCATCGCCTGCGGCAGCCGCGAGTTCTCGATGGAGCCGCTCCAGTCGAGGCGCGACATGCCGCCGACCATCGGGCGCGAACCGCCGCCGAAGCCGTAGGAGGCGCCCAGCTCGCCGCGGATCTTCTCGAACAGCGCGGTGGCGAGCAGCCGGGCCATCGACTGGTTCGCCAGCTCCTGCGCGAGCGACTTGCCCTCGGCCAGACACGCGAGGTGCACCTGCGCCTGCGTCGCGCCGGGCTGGTTGGTGACCAGCACCTCCATCGGCCCCGAGCGCAGGGTGAGCACCGGCGCCAGCGGGAAGGGGTTCTTCACCGGCGCCCACGGCCCGAGCCACTTCTTCACCTCGAGCAGCGTGGCCTCGGCGTCGACGTCGCCCGTCACCACCAGCACCGCGTTGCCCGGCGACCAGGCGCGGTCGTACCAGCCCTCCAGCTCCGCGGCGCCGAGCTGCTTCTGCTCGGCCATCGTCGACTGGGTGGCGAAGGGGTGCCCCTTGAAGAGCGCCGCCTGGAGCGCCCGCTCGGCCCGCGCCACCGGCAACTTCTCGGTGGCCTCGAGGTAGTCGGCGAACTCCGACTTGAAGAACGCCAGCGAGGCCGCCTCGACGCGCATCGAGGTCACGCGCTCGGAGAGCTGGGCGAGCATGTTGGGCACGTTGCCGCTGCCGCCGGTGCCGACGATGCGGCTGCGGTCGACGCTCACGCTGCGCTGCCACTCGATGCCGAAGTCGCCGCCGTCGCCGTACGCGTGGCCGCGGGGCGAGGCCAGCTGCGAGGCGAGCTCCGCGGCGCCCGACGGCGTGGTGCCGCCGCTGCCGGTGGTGAAGGTGAGCGCGACCACCGCCACGGGGAGCGAGTTGCGGCGCTTGCGCACCACCACCCGGAGCCCGTTGGGCAACGTCTCGTCGATGGCGTCGCGCTTCGCGGAGACGACGGTCTCGTTCTTCGCGCGCTCGAGGTGGGCGCGGCCGAGCGCCTTCACTTTCTCGGGCGGAAACGAGGTGGTGAGCACGTCGGTGCCCGCGGGGGCGAGGCCGGTGGTGCCGGCGGCGACGTTCTTGTCGGTGGCGGCGAAGGGCATCACCAGCACCGCGCGGGCTCGATCTCGCTGGAGGTACTTCTCGGCGTAGTGGCTGACCTGCCCCGGCCCGATGGCGGCGAGCGCGCGGAGCCGGCGGCTGTAGGTCAGCGGGTCGCCGGTGAAGTGCGCGGAGATCGCCCGCTCGGTGCCGCGGCTCATGATGTTCTCGGCGTCGGTCGTCATCTGCACCAGCGCCGCGTTGCGCATGCGGCCGAAGGCCCGATCGCCCGCGACGACCGCGCGCGTGTCGTCGCTGGAATATTCGTTGCCCGCCTCACCGGAGGCCCACAGCTTCACCAGCTGGTCGAGCACGCGCTCGTAGGAGCGCTCGACGTGGTCCCCTTTGCGCAACGTGGCCTGGGCCACCAGCATCGAGGCCTCCGCGCCCGGCACGGGGAAGACGGAGACGTTGACGATGTCGGGGTCGGAGAAGAAGGCACCCGAGAGCTCGCGGTTGGCCGCGGCGTTGACGAAGTCGAGCAGCACGGTCTCCGAATCGAAGCTGCGCGGCAGCGACCACACCACGTACAGCTCCGGCGACGCGACGGTGGACTGGCGGGTGATCATCTTCACCGCCGGGGGCGCGGGCGGCTCCACTGGCGTGGCGGCGAGACGCGGGGCAAAGGGCTCGCGCACCGCGCGCGCCTGGAACACCGGCGAGGGCAGCGCCTGCTTGAGCGTCTCTTCGAAGGTCTCGAGCTGCACGTCGCCGATGATCAGCAGCGTCATGTTGTCGGGGCGGTAGTAGGTGACGGCGAACTTCTTCGCGTCGTCGAAGGTGATGGCGCTGAGGCTCTCGTGGCTGCCGCCGATGGGGCGCGCGTAGGGGTGACCCACGGGGAACACGGCCTCCTGCAGGAAGTTGAAGGCCGGGCCGATGGCGTTCTCGCCGCGCTGGCGCAGCTCGTTGCGCACCACCTCGCGCTCCACCTCGAAGGTCTGCGCGTCGACGCCGTTGAGCGGGTCGAGCATGCGGCCGGTCTCGATGTTCAGCAGGCGGGGCAACAGGTCGCGGGTGCCGACCTCCATGTAGACGGTGTCGTCGAAGCTGGTCATCGCGTTGAGGAAGCCGACGCCCGCGCCCTCGAGCTGATTCCACGCCGTCATCTGCCCGCCGGGCCGCGCGCGGAAGGCGAGGTGCTCGAGCAGGTGCGCGAGGCCGGCCTTGTCCTTCGGGTCACCCGCGCTGCCGACGCCGACGACGGTGAAGACGCCGACCAGGGGGCTCGCGTGGTCTTCCTCGACGATGACGCGCAGGCCGTTGGCGAGCTTGAACTCGCGCATGCGGAACTGGACGTCGGCCATCGCGGGGCGTCCCGGCCTCGGCAACGTCGCGCAGCTCACCACCAACACCAGCCAGGCCAGACCCAGACTTCGCTTCATGCGGAACGCCCCCTCGAAATGAGGACCGGGGATCTAGCCGGTCTCAGGCTCGGCCCGCGCAGGAACTGCCTGTTTCCCTTTTCTCCCGTTGGGCGCCGCATAAGGTCCGCGGGTTTCCACGGGGGCCCACCACATGAAGCGTTTCGCGCTGGCGTCGTGTCTCGTCGTCTTGCTCGCAGCACCGGTCGTTCACGCGCGCGACTGGTTCGTCCGCGACGGCGCTTCAGCGGGTGACGGCTCGCAGGCGAAGCCGTTCTCCGACCCGTGGCAGGCCCTCGACGTCTGTGAAGCGAACGACGCGATCCACATCGCGGCCGGCAAGTACTTCGGGCGCAACCGCACCGGCACCTGGGCGATTCCCTTCGAGGGCGTGCAGCTCCTCGGCGGCTACGACAAGGACTTCAAGGAGCGCGACCCCTGGAAGAACCTCACCGAGCTGCTGTGGGACAAGAGCTCGAAGAACTGGCCGAAGGACGAGCGCCTCTCATCGAACGCGAAGGACGTGGTGATCGACGGCCTGGTCCTCGACATGCGCGAGCAGAATAAATATTCCGACGAGAAGCAGACCGGCCGCTCGGAAGACACGAGCCCCGAGGCGATCAAGCTCACGCGCGTGGCCACCGTGCGCAACTGCGTCATCGTCAACCCCGGCACGAACGGCATCGCGGTGGTGCAGGGCTCGACCGTCGAGAACAACCTCGTGCTCAACGCCTTCGGCTGGGGCGTGGTCGTGTACCAGAGCTCGAAGGACACCAGCACCGCGACGGTGCGCAACAACACCATCACCTTCGCCCAGGACCCGAAGGAGGCCGGCAAGGGCCGCTACCAGGGCGCGGCGCTCGCCATTCAGGGCCCGAGCGTGGTGACCAACAACATCCTCGCCAACAGCGACAACAACGCGATCTACCTGACGACCCCCGCAGAGAAGGTGTCGATCACCAGGAACGTGTTCTTCATGAACCTCTTCTCGAACCTCAAGTTCGGGTCGAACGGGGTGGACACCGCGATCGACGACGCCTCGATGGACCTCTTCGACGAGGTCGGGCTCAAGGCCTTCGACGGCAACGAGGTGAAGGACCCGCAGTTCGAGCTCGACCCGAAGTGGCTCGACCGCTTCTCGAAGCGCACCGCGCAACAGTCGGGGAAGGTCGTGATGAACGACTGGAACAAGGCGCGCCAGTTGATGGGCCTGCCGCTGATCGGCTCGGGCGGCGAGGCGGCCTCGGGCGTGTGCCCCGCGTACGACCTCGACAAGGCGCTCAAGCTCATGCTCCCGAAGGCGTCGCTCAAGGCCGGCGCGCGCAAGGTGAAGCTCGAGGTGAAGTTTCAGGGCGGGGACGCCGGGCCCCAGCGCAGCTACGCGAAGAGCGACGTCGCGGGCTGGGTGAAGAACCCCGGCTCAGTCGAGGGCCAGGCGCTGGAGATCGTCGTCGCCATCGGCAGCGCCAGCGCGAACGTCAGCGGCCTGCCCGCCCAGTTCAAGAAGGACGACCACGAGGGCGCGACGCTCTACGTGGCCACCGGCGAGCACGCCTCGCTGATCGGCTTCTACAAGCGCGGCTCGTCGGCTCAGCGCTTCATCGAGGAGAACGCGGGCTACTACTCGGGCAGCGGCACGCCGGCGAAGGTCTTCGTCGCGAAGGGCGTCGCGTACCAATTGAAGGGGCTGCCGAAGGCGGGCTTCTTCGTCGACCGCATCGAGTTCCAGGAGGCCGGGGGCACCGACGCCAACCGCCCCGTGGGCCGCGACTGGTTCGTGCGCGCGGGCGCCAGCGGCGGCGATGGCAGCAAGGCCAGGCCGTTCAAGGACCCGTGGCAGGCGCTCGAGAAGGTCGAGGCCGGTGACTTCGTGCACGTGGCCGAGGGCGACTACTTCGGCAAGCTGAAGATGGGGAAGTGGACCATCGACACCGCGTACGTCTCGTTCCTCGGCGGCTACAGCGCCGACTTCAGCGAGCGCAACCCGTGGAAGCACCCCACCCGGCTGCTCACCGCGGCCGACTACAAGGGCAACGGCCGCGACGGCTACACCATCGAGGGCGCGGGCGATCACACCGGCGCGGTCGTCGACGGCTTCGTCTTCGACAAGAAGCTGAACAATCTCTACGAGCCCGACGGCGACCTCATGTACTCGGACAGCCCGGACAAGAAGGAGCACATCTGGTTGGCGAAGCCCGGCTGCACCATTCGCAACAGCGTGTTCCTCAACGGTGACGAAGGCGCGCTGCGCGTCTCGGGTGGCCAGACCATCGAGAACAACATCTTCATCAACCACGCCTACCGCACGGTGCGCGTCGAGCGCGGCTTCGGCGGGGCGACGGTCATCCGCTCGAACACCATGCTCTTCTCGTGGGACCCCATTCACTTCGGGCAGGGCCACGGCTCCAACGGCTACCTGCTCGGGCTCGAGGGCGGCTCCACGGCCATCGTGGACAACAACATCTTCGAGTTCGCGGACAACGACGCCGTGCGCATGGCCACTGAGGCGAAGGACGTGGAGCTCACCAACAACGCGTTCTCGAAGAACCTCTGGTCGAACGTGCAGCGCGTAGGCGACTGGGTGGCGGTCGACGATCGCGAGTGGGCCAACCTCGCCGACCTCAAGTTCAAGAAGCTCTCGGGCAACGTGCTGGCGGAGGCCGCGCTGCCGCTCGACCGCGCCTGGTTCGACGTCTACGTGAACCGCGTCGCGCCGGTGCCGGGCAAGGTGAAGATGGACGACTGGAACCAGCTCCGCGAGATCCTCGGGCAGCCGGTCATCGCCACCGGGAGCCAGGCCGGCACCGGCTTCGCCCCCGCCTACGACTGGAAGAAGGCGCTGCTGCTCTTCCCCAGGAACGCCAAGGTGACGCAGGGCGCGCGCGCGAAGGACCTGCCGGTGAACTTCACCGGCGTGGCCCGCACCGAGCAGACCTTCGACTACGCCGAGACCACGTGGGACGTGGCGAAGAGCGCCGATGCGTGGGCGAAGCTCGACGGCAAGCGGGTGTCGATGCGCATCGTGATTCGCGACCCCGACAACCAATACAAGCTCGACGACGCGAAGGAGGCCGAGTTCCAGGCCT
The DNA here is from genome assembly GCA_038248085.1 of Myxococcales bacterium. Lineage (GTDB taxonomy): Bacteria > Myxococcota > Myxococcia > Myxococcales > Myxococcaceae > Archangium_A. The sequence continues at coordinate 12,272 of JBBRUE010000060.1, forward strand.
TCACCGTCACCGGCCCCGAGGGCAGCGAGTCTGGCGGGTTGCCGATGCGCATGTACGTCAAGCGCGGCACGAAGCACGAGCGCGTGCTGCAGCAGGCGAAGAGCTACAGCAGCGGCACGCCGGCCCAGTTCTACGTGGTCAAGGGTGTCGCCCGTGGCAACCGGCAGCTCATCGCCGAGGTCATCGAGCGCGCCGACTGATTCTGCGCACCGGGCGACGACGCGCCGCGGCACGCTGACGGCGATCTTCGTTCCCAGTTGCTCCCGGACCCTGCGACGCTCGCCTCGGCTTTGGTGCCCGTCCCGTTCGAGAGAGGTTCGCCCATGAGCAACGACATGTACCCGGTGAAGCAGGCCATCCGTGATCGCGCCCACCTCAAGAGCATGGGTGAGTACGAGCGGCAGTACCGGCTCTCGCTCGACAACCCCGAGTGGTTCTGGGGCGAGCAGTCGAAGGCGCTGAGCTGGTTCCACCCGTGGAACCAGGTGTTCGACGCCGACTACAAAGAGGTCGACTTCGCGTGGTTCTCGGGCGGGCGGCTCAACGCGAGCTTCAACTGCATCGATCGACACCTCGAGGAGCGCGGCGACCAGACGGCGATCATCTGGGCGGCCGACGAGCCCGGCGTCTACCAACACATCACCTACCGCGAGCTCAAACACCACGTGTGCCGCCTGGCCAACGTGCTGCTCGAGCGGGGCGTGAAGAAGGGCGATCGCGTCGCGATCTACATGCCGATGATCCCCGAGGCGGCCTACGCGATGCTCGCCTGCGCGCGCATCGGCGCGGTGCACTCGGTGGTGTTCGGCGGCTTCAGCTCCGAGGCGCTGCGCGACCGCGTCGTCGACGCAAAGTGCAAGGTGGTGATCACCGCCAACGAGGGCATGCGCGGCGGGCGTCGGGTGCCGCTCAAGGCCGTGGTCGATCGCGCGGTGGAAGGCATGTCGATGGTGCAGACGGTGCTCGTCGCGCGCCGCACCGACGCCGACGTGCCGATGCAGGCGGGCCGCGACCTCTGGCTCGACGAAGAGTGCAAGCGCCAGCGCTCGACCTGCACCGTGGCGTGGATGGGGGCGGAGGACCCGCTCTTCATCCTCTACACCTCGGGCAGCACCGGCCAGCCCAAGGGCCTGCTGCACACCACCGGCGGGTACCTGGTGTACGCCGCGCACACCTTCAAGCACGTGTTCGACTACCACCCGGGCGACATCTACTGCTGCGCCGCCGACGTGGGGTGGATCACCGGCCACTCGTACATCGTGTACGGGCCGCTGCTCAACGGCGCGACCTCGGTGATGTTCGAGTCGGTGCCGACGTACCCCGACCCGGGCCGCTACTGGCGCATGGTCGAGGACCTCAAGATCAACATCTTCTACACCGCGCCCACCGCGCTGCGGGCCATCGCCCAGGCGGGCAACGAGCCGGTGAAGAAGTACGACCGCTCGAGCCTGCGCATTCTCGGGTCGGTGGGTGAGCCCATCAACCCGGAGATCTGGCGCTGGTACCACGACGTGGTCGGTGAGGGCCGCTGCGCGGTGGTCGACACCTGGTGGCAGACCGAGACCGGCGGCATCCTCATCGCGCCGCTCCCCGGCGTGACGCCCACCAAGCCGGGCTCGGCGACGCTGCCGTACTTCGGGATCAAGCCGATGATCGTCGACGCGACGACCGGCGAGGAGCTCAAGGGCAACGGGGTCGAGGGCGCGCTGTGCCTCACCACGCCGTGGCCCGGCCAGGCGCGCACGGTGTGGGGCGATCACCAGCGCTTCAAGGAGACGTACTTCACCGCCTACCCCGGCCGGTACTTCACCGGCGACGGGTGCCGGCGCGACGAGGACGGCTACTACTGGATCACCGGGCGCATCGACGACGTGATCAACGTCTCGGGTCACCGCCTCGGCACCGCGGAGGTCGAGAGCGCGCTGGTGGCGCACGAAGCGGTCGCGGAGGCGGCGGTGGTCGGCTACCCCCACGACATCAAGGGCCAGGGCATCTACGCCTACGTGCTGCTCAGCGCCGAGCACTCGCTGCAGAGCCCAGAGCAGATCCGCGGCGCGCTCAAGGAGAAGGTGCGGCAGATCATCGGGCCCTTCGCCACGCCCGACATCATCCACGTCACCA
>JBBRUE010000061.1:0-14364 GCA_038248085.1 Myxococcales bacterium
CCACCGGTCCGGGCTGGCGTCCAGCAACACGCCGAAGCTGTCCTGACCCCGCGCGGGATACTGCGGGCCGCTCACCAGGCGCAGTCCTGGGTCGATGCTGCGCGCAGCACCGTCGGCCAGCCAGGCCTCCGAGAACTCGAAGGAGAAGACCTCCTTGCCCCGCGCCGCCGTCGCGTCGACGTGACCCACCAGCGTTGGCCCACTGAGCTCTGGCCAGTCAGCGAGCACCTCCAGTCTGCGGCGCTCTCGACTCATGACCGCCGTCCTCGAGGCGTCGTCAGGGCGGCGTCCTGAAGCGTGCGCCCCAGGTCGTCGTCACTCGCCAGCCCGGCCAGGTCCTTCTCGAGGCCCAGGCAGTGGAGCACGTTCGCGAGGGCCCCGAGCGAAACGCCGGGGTCGCCGCGCTCGATGGCACGCAGCGTTGCTCGGCTCATTCCAGCGCGCTCCGCCACGAGGGTCCCGGAGAAACGACGACGGAGCCGGGCCAGGCGGACGTTCTCGCCGACCTGGGCCAGCATGCGGCCGACAGCAGGGAGTGGAGGCTGCGTTGCTCGCGGCATGTGGTCATTATATGTGCCGCGGAGTGCCCTTAATGGAAATTATATTAATCAAAACGAGCCTGAACCCGGCAGCGCCTACTTCTCCGGCGTCTCGATCCCCAGCATCGGGGCGAGCCGGCCTTCTGCCGCCGCGAGCTCGACCTTGCGCACCTCGAGCTGCGCGCGCGCCTGCGCCGCCGCCGACGCCGCGAAGAACCGTTTGCTGTCGATGTCGCTGACCTCGAGGCTGGTGGAGAACCCGGCCTGGTACGCGGAGTCGATCTGCTTCTGCGCGCGCGTGGCGAGCTGCACCTGCGACTCGGCCTGCACCAGGGCCACCTGCGCCGCCGCGAGGTTGGCCTTCGCGCCGATCCACGTGGCCTTCGCCTTCTGCCGCGCGCCCTCGTACTTCGCCCGCGCCTCGACGGTCTTCGCGTCGTTCTCGTGCATCGTCACGTAGCGCTGGCCACGGTCGAACAGCGTCCACTGCGCGGCGATGACGCCGTCGAAGATGAAGTTCGTCCCCGCGAAGCCCTTGTTCGAGTTGTAGCTGCCCTTGGCCTGGGCCACGAGCGAGGGCAGCCACGCGATGCGGTCGAAGTCGTTGAACGTCTCCGCGGCCTTCACCCCGAAGTGGTTGGCCTTCACCGCGTTCGTCGACTCCCACGGCTGGCTCGCCTCGTCCGCGGCCGTCACCTCGAAGCGCGTCGGCTGACCATCGACCGGCCGCACCGGCTCACCCACCAGCGCCTCGAGCATCGCCAGCAACGCCACCTTCTGCCCCTGCAGCGTCGCCAGCGTGGCGCGCGCCTGGGCCGTCTCCACCTGCGCCCGCAGCAGCGCGATGTCGGTCGCCACGCCCATCTGCTGCTGGGCCAGGGCGTCGTGTTCCCGCTTGAGGGCCACTGACTCCGCGTCCTTCGCGGCCTCTTCGATCAGCGAGAGCCCCTCGATGCCCAGGTACAGCCGCGACACGCCGAGCAGCACCTGCTCGCGCGCCTCGAGGCTCCCGAACTTCGCCGCCTGGTTCGACTGGTCCGCCGCGGGGATGAGGAACATCTGCGGGGCGAACAAGGTCTGGGTGATGATCAGGTTCCCGTACAGCGAGTCGCGCCCCACGATGGTGGTGGGCTTGAGGGCGTCGCCGACCCCGTCGCGGAAGCCCTGCTTCACGCCCGCGACGACCTGGTCGTTGGCCGCCACCGGGAACCCGTAGGCCGGCCCCGCCCCGCGGATCGACGCGTCGATGGTGCCCTCGAACGCGGCGAGGAACCCCGAGGGGTCGAACTTCTGCTCAGCCGTGGTGCGCACGTAGCTCAGCGAGGTGCTGATCTCCGGCAGCACCGCTGAGAACACCAGCCGCGCCTTCGCCGCGACCTGCGCCGCCGCCGCCCGCGCCGCGGCGAGATCGCTGCTCTTCTGGTCGGCGACCTTCAACGCGTCGACCAGCGCCATCGGCTTGCGCGTCGCCACGTAGGCCGACTCGAGATCCGCCGTGGGGAGCGCCGCCGCCTTCGGCAACGGGGGCTCGGCGAACGCCGCCGTAGACGCCACCACCAGGCACACCGTCATCAGTCGCGTCTTCATGGTGTCGGCTCCGCTTCGACGACGGGTTCGGGCTTCGCCTCGAGGTCGAGCTTCGACTTCCCGACGCGCAGCGACTTCGGCGTCAGCTTCTCGAAGACGGCGAAGACCAGCGGCACGACGAAGAGCGTGAGGAACGTCGAGGTGATGACGCCGCCGATGACGCCGATCGCCATCGGGGCGCGGAACTCGAAGCCCTGCCCGCGGCCGATGGCGGTGGGCACCATGCCGATCGCCATCGCCGCCGAGGTCATGAGGATCGGCCGAAGCCGCCGCGGCCCGGCGTTGAGCAGCGCGGTGTCGAGGTCCTGCCCCGCGCGCAGGTTCTGGAGCGCCTGGTCGACGAGCAGGATGGCGTTCTTGGTGACGAGGCCCATCAACAAGATGAGGCCGATCATCGCGCCCATGGTGATCGACCACCCGGTGACGAACAGCGCCAGCAGCGCGCCGATCAACGCCAGCGGCACCGAGACCATGATGGTGAACGGGTGCTTGAAGCTCTCGAACTGCGAGGCGAGCACCATGTAGACGAAGGCGAAGGCGAGCACGAACACCAGCGCGAACGCCGAGTTCTGCTCATCGAGGATCTTCATCTGCCCGTCGAAGAACAGGCTGTAGCCCTCGGGCGAGGGGGACTTCGCGAGCGCGTCGCGCAGCGTGCTGGCCACCTCGCCCAGCGACGCCGTCGCCGAGGGGGAAGCGAGCACCATCACCCGGCGCTCGCGGTTGAAGTGCTCGATGACCGACGGGCCTTCCTTGATCGAGATCGCCGCGACGTCACCGATGGCGCGCGGGCCCGAGGGGGTGAAGACCTCCATCGAGCCCAGCGACTCGGGGTTGGCCCGGTCCTTCTCGGACAGCCGCACGACGATCTCCGTCTCCTGGCTGCCTTCGCGCAGCTTGCCCGCGACCTGGCCGTTCATCGCCAGGCGCAGCTGCATGCCCAGCGAGGCGGCCGAGAGCCCGGTGTCGTTGGCCCGGGCGCGATCGATGTCGATGGCCAGCTCGGGCTTGGGCGGGTTGGTGACCACGCGAATGTCGCTCACCAGGTTCTGGCCCTTGGCGTTCTTGAGGCCGCGCATCACGTCGGCCAGGCGGTTCGCCTCGGCGGTGAGGCCGTCGAACTCGGGGCCCATCACGTAGATCATGATCGGGAAGAAATCGCCGAGGCCCTCGATGTCGGGCGGGTCGATGATCGCCACCTCGGTCGCCGGCAGCGTCGAGAGCTTCTCGCGCGCGGCGGCCTTCATGTCCTTCAAGGTCATGCTGCGGTCCTTCCGCTCCTTCGTCATCACCCGGAAGCGCACGGTGTTGGCGTCACCGCCGAAGCCGTTGGGGTCGGCGCCGACCAGCGCGTAGAGATCGGTGAGGTCGGGGATCTCGCGGAGCATCTGCTCGGCCTGCTCGCAGCGCGCCTGGCTCTCGCTCACGCTGGCGCCCTCGGGGAGCTTGAGCTGCACGATGAAGGTCGAGCGGTCTTGCGGCACGATGAAGTCGTTGCCCAGCGTGCTCGCGGCCCCCAACGAGGCGACCACGATCGCCAGGGTGATGCCCGCCGTCTTCCAGCGGTTGACGAGCGTCCACTTCAGCACCCGGCCGTAGAAGCGCTCCATCGCCTCGAACATGCGGCGCAGGGTGCGCGCGACGACGTTCTCCTTCGCGTGCGCGTCGGGCCCCAGCGACTTCGACAGCCGCGCCGAGAGCATGGGGTCGAGGGTGAAGGAGATGAACATCGAGATGATCACCGCGGCCGAGATGGTGAAGCCGAACTGCTTGAAGAACTGGCCGACGATGCCGGGCATGAAGGCCACGGGCACGAACACCGCGACCAGCGACAGCGTGGTGGCGAGCACCGCGAGGAAGACGTCCTTGGTGCCCTTGCTCGCGGCCTCGGCGGGTGACTGCCCCTGCTCGAGCCGGTGGGTGATCGCCTCGCGCACCACCACCGCGTCGTCGATGAGCAGACCGATGGCGAGCGACAGCGCCAACAAGGTCATCTGGTTGAGCGTGTAGTTCAGCGCGTACATCACGAAGAAGGTGCCGATCACCGAGGTAGGCAGCGCCAGCGAGCTGATGAAGGTGCCGCGCACGTCGAGCAGGAACAGCAAGATGATCAGCACCGCCATGAAGCCGCCGAAGATCAGCGCGACCCACACCTCCTTGGCGTTCTCTTCGATGAGCGTCGACGAGTCGATCAGCACCGAGGCCCCGAAGCCGTGGCCCATCTGGGGAATCAGCGCGGTCATCTTGCGCTTCACTTCCTTCGCCACCTCGACGGTGTTGCTGCCGGGCTGCTTGACGATCTCCACGATCACCGCTTCCTTGCCGTTGAGGCGGGCGATGGTGCGGCGGTCGGCGACGCCGTCGGTGACGGTGGCCACCTCGTTGAGGCGCACCTGGGTGCCCTGGGTCGGGCTGCGCGCGATCGGCAGCTCGGCGATCTCGTCGGCGTTCTTGAACTGCCCCATGCTGCGCACGCTGAGCTCGGTGGGCCCCAGCTCGAAGCGGCCCGCCGGCACGTCGAGGTTCTCCATGCCGATGCGCTCGGCGATCAGCCCGGGCGCGAGGCCCACCGACTTCGCCTTGTCGAGATCGACGTCGACGCGGATCTCACGCGTGTCACCGCCGACGATGCGCACCTGCGCCACGCCCTCGACCTGCGCCATGGTCGGCTCGAGCTTGTCCTTGAGCAGCTGCCGCAGCCGGCTCGATTCCATGTCGGCGTTGACGGCGTAGGTGACGATCGGCGCCGCGCCGATGTCGATGCGCGAGACCCGGGGCGCCTCGACGTCACGCGGCAGGTTCGAGACCCCCGCCACCTTGTCACGCACCTCCTGCACGGCCCGGTCGATGGGCACGGTCAGCTTGAACTGCACGAAGATCAGCCCCACGTTCTCGCGCGAGAAGCTCTGAATGGTGTCCACCCCCTGGATGCCGGCCACCGCGTCTTCGAGCGGCTTGTTGACCTGCGCCTCGACCTCCGAGGGGCCCGCGCCCCGGTACACCGTGGTGATGGCGACGAACGGAAAGCTGACGTCGGGGAAGAGGTCGGTGCCGAGGCGGGAGAGGCCCAACAGCCCGAGCACGATGAGCAACAACGACATCATCGTCGTGAGGACGGGCCGCTTGATGGACAGGTCTGAGAGCGTCATCGATGGGTCCCTTGCTTCAGCGCTGCAGGACCTTCGCGCCCTCGACGAGCGCGGAGGTGGGGTAGTCGACGACCTGCGTGACCGGGACGTCGGCCTGCACCGTGACCGTGGTGTTCGCGCGCTCCATCACCTTCACCGCCACGCGCCGCAGCGCGCCCGCCTCGTCGACCGAGAACACGTGCTCCCCGCCGCTGGTCCCCAGCGCGGTGGAAGGAATGACCAGCGCCGCCTTCGCCTCGCCCAGGGGGATGGTGACGCGCGCGAGCGTGTTGGCCACGAAGCGCCCGTCGGCGTTGGGCACGCTGATCTCCAGCGGCACGCGGCGGGTCTGCGGGTCGGCCGCGGGCAACACCACCTTGATGGTCGCGTCGTCGCTCGCGGCCCCGGAGCCGGTCGCCTCGACCCGCACCTTGAGGCCCGCCTTGAGGTGCTGGCGCACGTTCTCGGGCACCGTCACCTTCAAGATGAGCGGGTCGAGCTGCATGAGGATGTAGACGGGCGTGCCGGGGCCGACCATGCCGCCGGTGTTGTCGGGCGCGTCGACCACCGTCGCGGCGAACGGCGCCGAGAGGTAGTGCCGGTGTTGGCCGCCGCGCGCCTGGGCGAGCCCGGCCTGGGCCTGCGCGACCTGGGCCTTCGCGGCCTTCGCCTGGGTGTCGGTCTGGCGGAACTGCAGGTCAGACACGCTGCCCTCGGCCTTGAGCTTCTCGTTGCGCGCGGCGATGTCGAGCGCGAGCGCAGCGCCGGCCTCGGCCGCCATCAGCCCGGCCTCCGCCTGCGCGACCTGCGAGTTGATGATCTCCGGGTCGAGGTTGCCCAGCGCCTGCCCGGCCTTCACCACGTCGCCCTTGCTGACGCGGCTGACCACGAGGCGGCCACCGACCTCGAAGCCCAGCGGCAGCAGGCGCGAGGGGCCCAGCTGCCCGGTGACGGACTCACGGGTGCTCGCGGTGACGGGTCGCGCGGCGACGACGCGCACCTTCGGGGCGGTGATCGGCCCTTCAGCGAACGTCAGAGAAGCGAGCAACGGAACAAGGAGGACGAGGCGGTTCATGAACGGCTCTTTCGGCGTCGGGGAAGAGGGGTGACTCGCTGCTGGTGGGCGCGCACGGTGCCGTTCGAGAGGCCCTCGGCGATCAACGTCTGGAGCGAACGAACCCAGTGGTCGAAGTCGGGCTTCTCGTCGAGCGTGGCCAGGCGCCGCGCCACGAGGAGGTACGTGCCGACGATCATCATGCCCACCACGTCGCCGGGCACGTCGTCGCGAATGAGGTGCGCGACCTTGAGCGCGCCGAGCTCCACCTCGACGCGCGAGACCTCGCGGTCGAGCATGGTCCACATCACGCCCTCGAACTCGGTGCCCTGGCAGCCGCCGAGCAGCACCTGGGTGACGTCGCGCCAGTCCCACAGCAGCTCGAGCAGCTTGCGGTCTTCCCGCCGGTCGATCTCCGCCAGCGCCGCGATGAACGGGCCCGCCCGGCGCTTCGAGGGCACGCCCCGGCCGAGGAGCTCGGCGTAGGCCCGCTCCCGCGACTCGCGCATCGCGGTGAACTCGTGCTCGAGCTTGCCCACCACCTCGCGGAACAGCGCCTCTTTCGACTCGAAGTGCAGGTAGAAGGCGCCCTTCGACAGCCCGCACGCGTGCGTCAGGTCTTCGATGCGCGCCTTCTGGATGCCGCTCTTGACGAACTCCCGCCGGGCCGCGGCGACCAGCGAACTGCGAGCGTGGGGATCAGCGGGACGGGCCATGGGGGGGACTCAGTGACACGCGTTAGTAACCCGCGAGTCAGGAACCGCAACCCATTTCTGAACGCCGGGTCAGTGATCGCCGAAAAATTGCGGCGCCCGGTCACGGAACTACCTTGGCCCACATGCGAAAGAGCCTGATCAGCCACACCTGTGCCGTGCTGTTGCTCGCGGCGTGCGGACCCGTCCCGGTGACGGATCAGCCGACCTCGAGCTCGCGGTGCCTCTCGCTCTCGGAGCCGGGTGCGTCGGGCCTGGTGGCGTCGCTCCCCTCGCGGGTGTCGTGGCTGTTCCGCGTCGACACCTGCGGCGGGGAGCCGGTGTCGGCCCTCTCAGCGACCCAGTTCGAGATCTTCGAAGACGGCAAGAAGGTGAGCGCCTACGAGTCGCAGCAGCGGGTGGCCCCGAAGGGTGAGCGCTTCCGCCTGTACTCGGTGGTGCTGCTCGACCTCTCGGGCTCGATGTTGCGCTCCGGCGACTTCCCCCAGCTGCAGGCCGCGGCGGCGAAGTACCTCGAGACCGCGCTCCAGGGCGGCGGCGATGGGCACCGGGTCTCGCTGATGACCTTCGACGGCCGCGAGCAGCCCCAGGTGCTGGTGCCCTTCACCTCCAACCTCGCCAGCCTGCGCGCGGGCCTCGACTCGTTGTCGACCAGCGAGTGCAGCAGCTCCGCTCAGTGCGCGGGCTTCGCCGACCGCCGCACCTGCGCCGGCTGGCGCTGCGTGGACGACTCGACGAACCTCAACGGCGCGGTGGTGAAGACGCTCGGCGTGCTCGACGGCGAAGTGGCCCAGAGCGAAGTGCCGTGGCGCGACGGCGCGGTGGTGGTGTTCACCGACGGCACCGACCAGGCCGCGCGGGTCTCGGCCAGCGCGGCGATGGACGCGGTGCACCGCTCACCGCAGCACGTCTTTACGGTCGGGCTCGGCGGCGAGGTCGACGTGCCCACGCTGCAGGGCTTCGGCAAGGACGGGTACTGGCCGGTGGCGAAGGCCGACCAGCTCACCCCGGCCTTCACCGAGATCGCCGCGCGCGTCGCGGGCCTCGCCAACCGCTTCTACGTGCTCGAGTACTGCAGCCCGAAGCGCAACGGCTCGCACTCGCTGAAGATCGTCGCCACCGTCGAGACCGAGCGCGACGGGCGCCTCGTGGGCTCGCTCGAGGGCCAGTTCGACGCGTCGGGCTTCACCAGCGGCTGCCAGCTCTGAGCGTCGACCCGACCGTCCCCCCGCCCCGGCCAGCCAGGAAGCTGCCATCATGTCGACCGTGAATTCGCCGGCCGAGCAGTTCGTGTTCGCGCAGTCCGTCGAGGGGCTCTTCGAGCGGGGCCTCGGCAACGAGGTGCCCCCGGCACTCCGCGAGAAGCTCAAGGCGCTGGGGCTCGACCTGTCGAAGAAGCTGCTGCCGGCCTACCCGGTGCCGGTGTGGAACCAGGTGCTCGAGGCCACGGCCCGCTCGCTCTCCCCGGCCGATCCGCTCCCCGTCTCCGCGCGCCGCCTCGGCGAGCGGATGATGGAGGGCTACCGCCACACGCTCGGCGGCCAGGCGCTGATGGCGATGGCGCGGATCATCGGGCCGCGCCGCGCGCTGCTGCGCTCGCAGAAGAACTGGCGCACCGGCAACAACTACTCGGAGGTGACGGTGACCGAGCTGTCGCCGACGGACTTCCGGGCGGTCTTCAACGAGCAGAGCGTCTCGCGGTGGGTGAGCCAGGGCCTGCTGTCCACCGGGCTCGCCCTCGCCGGCGCCCAGGAGCCGTCGGTGGAGATCGAGGGCTTCACCGACACCGAGGTCACCTACCGCATCACCTGGAAGTGACCGGCCATGGATGACGTCTCGTTCAGGGAGCTCGCCGCCGCCGCCGCGCAGCGCGGGCTCAGCCCGCTGCCGCCCTTCCTCTCGGTCACGCTGGTCGCGAAGCTCTGCAATGCGCTCGAGTCGGCCCACCAGGCGGGCACCATCGAGGAAGGCACCGTGGCCCTCGACACGGTGCACCTCGACCTCGCGGGCCAGGTGTCCGTGCGCGCGTGGGGGCGCCCCGAAGACGACGTGGCCGCGGCCGCGCTGGTGCTCGACGAGTTGCTCGGCGAGACCCTCGACGCCGAGCTGACGCGCATCATCGCCGAGGCCCGCGCGCCCGCCGCCGAGCGCCGGGTGGCCACCGCGCGCGCGCTCGAGCAGCGGCTGGGCCATTGGCTCGTGAAGCAGCTCCAGGTGCACCCGGGGAAGGACCTCGGCGCCGAGCTCGCGGCCTGGCTGTTCCCTGCCCACGCGCCCCGGCCGGTGAATCCCGAGGTCGCTGCGTGGCTCGAGGCTGAGCGCGTCGCCGCGGTGCTCCAGTCGCCCTCCCCTGCTTCGCCGCGACCCGCGGAGGCCCCGCCCGCCCGGGCGCTCCGGCTCGGCTTCATCTTCGGCGTCGCAGGGTTGATCCTCGGCCTCGGGTTCATCGTGCTGTGGCATGGCGAAGTCCCCGCCGCGGCCGAGGACACGGGGCCGCCACCCGCGGTCCCCCTGGCGGCCGTCGCCGCGCTGCGCCCCGCCCCGCCGGGAAGCGACGACCCGGCGCCCACCGAGCTGCACCGCATCGCCGCGCAGCCGCAGGTCCCGCCCGGGCCGTACCTCCCGCGCGCCGCGACGGGCGTGCCAGCGGCCATCGAGCTCTCGAGCGACGTGCATGGCATCGATCTCGAGCAGGTGGGCTTGCGGGTCGACGCGCCTTCGCCGCGCTGGGGGTTGAAGACGGCCGCGTCGCACGCGAAGGACAAGGCGCCGGAGTACGCGGCGCTCTTCGTCGCGTCGGTCGATGGCTCGGGCGTGCGCAACGTGTCGGTGGTGGGCCCGAAAAAGTGGAGCGAGTTCGTCGCGCCCTCGGTGCGGGTGTTCGCCGTGCAGCCCGACCAGGCGCCCGGGGACGGCTCGTTCAGCCTCGAGTTCGCGTCGATCACCGGCGGGTTGCCGCGCCCGCTGCCGAAGCTGCGCCATGCCAGCGTGTTGATCGACGCGATGGCGCAACAGGAAGGACGCCGCTTCATCCTCTCTGGTCTCTCGCCCACCCAGCGCTACGTCGTCTCGCTGAAGGCGGGGCCCGCCTCCCGGGTCGTCGCCACGGCGAGCATTCCGCGCAAGGGGCGCGTGTGGCGGGGCGGCGGCTTCCAGCAAGCGGGTTCACCGATCGACCAGGTGTTGCTGCAGCCCGGGGTCCCGGTCGAATTGAAGGGCGCGTCGCGGGTGTCCTTCGTGGTGCTCACCACCCAAGCAGAGGCCGGGACGCACGCGCGGGTCGAGGTGTTCGCCCACATCGCCGTCGAGAAGGGCCTCCCGTTGCCGCCGCCGTCGACCGCCCGCACCACGCACCTCGAGGAAGCGGGCGCCACGCTGCTCAGCCAGGGAGACGGCCCGGGCGCCGCGCACTTCTTCAAGCTCTGTCTCCAGTTGGACGGCGACAACACGAATTGCCAGGCACAGCTGCGCCGGGCGAATGCGATCCACCGGAAGTGACTGAGGCCGTTCGTCTCGGCCGATGACTCCCAGCGGGGCGTACGTGTTCTGGAGAGCCGGGGTATCGGCGCTGGGAACGCCTGGGGTACCGTGCCCCGTTCGTCTTTCGCCCGGGGGGGCTTCCGCATGCAATCCAGCATTCTCACCACTGTGTTCCTGCCGGTCGCGCTCGGCATCATCATGCTCGGGCTCGGCCTCTCTCTGAAGATCGCCGACTTCCAGCGCGTGGTGCTCTACCCGAAGGCGGTGTTCATCGCGCTGGCCTGCCAGATGGTGCTGCTCCCCGCGGTGTGCTTCGGCCTGGCGCGCGCCTTCGCCCTGCCTCCCGAGCTGGCCGTGGGGTTGATGCTGCTGTCGGCGTCGCCCGGCGGGGCCACGGCGAACCTCTTCAGTCATCTCGCGCGCGGCGACGTGGCGCTCAACATCACGCTCACTGCGATCAACAGCGTGCTCTCGCTCTTGACGCTGCCGTTGATCATCAACTTCGCGCTGGTGTCGTTCATCGGCGAAGGCAAGGTGATCCCGCTCCAGTTCGAGAAGGTGATGCAGGTCTTCGCCATCGTGCTGGTCCCGGTGGCGGTGGGCATGCTGGTGCACGCGAAGACGCCGAAGCTCGCCGCGCGGCTCAACAAGCCGGTGCGCCTCATGTCGGCGGTGGTGCTGATCGTCGTCGTGCTCGCCACCGTGCTCAAGGAGCGCGCGCACCTCGTCGAGTACTTCCAACTCGTCGGCATGGCGGCGCTGGCCTTCAACGTGGTCAGCATGGGCATCGGCTACTTCGTGCCGCTCCTCGCCCGGGTGCCCGAGCGCCAGGCGGTCGCCATCGGCATGGAGATCGGCATCCACAACGGCACCCTCGCCATCGCGATCGCCTCGAGCCCGCTGTTGCTGAACAACTCGACGATGGCGGTGCCGCCGGCCATCTACAGCCTCATCATGTTCTTCACCGCGGCCCTGTTCGGGGTGCTCGTCAGCCGGCGCCTCAAGGCTGCCGAGGGGCAGCTGCCCGCCGTGGCCTGAGCGGGCGCCTCGATCGTTCCGGCGCTCGCCGCGAAAGCGACCTGCTAGACCGGCAGGCCATGAAGATCAGGCGTATCGGCATCCTCACGGGCGGCGGCGACGTGCCGGGCCTCAACTCCGTCATCAAGAGCGTGGTGTACCGCGGCTGGGAACAGGGCGCCGAGACGGTCGGCATCCGCCGCGGCTTCGAGGGGCTCACCCACGTCGACCTCAACGACCTCCAGAGCACCGCGAACTACATCCTCCCGCTGACGCGCGAGAGCACGCGCACCATCGATCGTTCGGGCGGCACGGTGCTGCACTCCACGCGCGTGGGCCCCTCGAAGGTGCGCCACCTGCCGCCCCACCTGCACGGCAAGGCGCTGCCCGCCACCGAGGGCAAGGGCGGCATCACCTTCGACCTCACCGACGTGGTGCTCGAGAACCTCGAGCGCCTGGGCATCGACGCGCTGATCACCATCGGCGGCGACGGCACCTTGAAGTCGGCGGCGCAGCTGAGCGCGCGCGGGGTGCGGGTCATGGGCATCCCCAAGACGATGGACAACGACGTGCGCTCGACCGAGTACTGCATCGGGTTCTCGACGGCGATCAGCCGCGCGACCGCGGCCATCGATCGCCAGCGCACCACCATCGGCTCGCACGAGCGCATCGGCATCTTCCGCATCTTCGGGCGCGACGCGGGCTTCACCGCCCTCTACACCGCGCACGCGACCTCGAACCGCTGCGTGATCCCCGAGCACAAGGTCGACCTCGACAAGCTCATCGGGCTGCTGCTCGAAGAGAAGCGCGAGAACCCCAGCAACTACGTGCTCGTCATCCTCGCGGAAGGCGCCGCGTGGAACGGCTACGAGGTGCAGGAGTTCGGGCGCACCGACGCCCTGGGTCGACGCAAGAAGGCCAGCGTGGCGCAGGTGTTCGCCGACGAGATCGCCCACCGCACCAACGAGGAGACCATCGTGTCCGACCTCACCTACGATCTCCGCTCGGGCGACCCGGACTTCATCGACAAGCTGGTCGGCTCGACCTTCGGCACCATGGCCCTCGACGCGCTCATCGCCGGCGAGAGCGGGAAGATGTCGGCCATCGTCAACGGCTGCTACGCCATCGTGCCGCTCCCGTCGCCGGAGCTCGGCGCGCGGCGGGTCGACGTCGCCACGATGTACAACACCGACCGCTACCGCCCGCTGTACGGCAACAAGGTGGGGCTCCCCATCTTCCTCAACCCCGAGCGCGACTGAGGGACCGGCCCGCCGCTCAGTGCTTCCTGGAGTACGGCAGCTGGGTCTTCCGCGGGTTCGCCGACCCGGTGTTCGGAGGGAAGCGCATGGCCTTGAGCACCCGCTCCAGGCACGCGCGCAGCGGGTCCTTGATCGTCTCGTCGGTCACCTTCCCGGTCGTCTCGCCGTTCAATTCCACGGTGAAGGTGAGGGTGATGCTGCCCGTCTCCGAGGGCAGCAGCTGCGGGTTTCCCTCGACGCAGCCCAGGAACCGCGGCCCCGCCTTCGCGAAGACGCTCTTGAGGAGCGCGGGCGTGATCGGCACCGGCTTCGCGGGCCTGGCGATCTTCACCGGCACTGACGCGTCGGGCGCCTCGGGCTCCACCCCTGCGTCTTCGGCCGCGGACTCCTCGACGCCCGCATCGACCTCGGCCTCGACGACGACGGCCGGCCCGGCATCCACCACCACCAGCGGCGGCGCGACGACCACCGGGTCTTGCACCGGGGCGACGGGCGGCGGCCGGGTCACGAACCACGCGAGCCCACCCGCGGCGGCCAGCCCCACGAGGCCCAGCCCCACGAAGCGCCCCCCGCGAGCGGGGCGCGCGCGTTCCACTTCCACCGTGGCCTCGAGCGGCGCCGCCAGGGCCTGCAGCAACGCGGTCATCGACTGCGGTCGCTTCGCCGGGTCCTTCTCGAGGCAGCGCATCACCGTCGCGGCGAGCGCGGGCGGAATCGGTTCCCCCGCGAGGGTGGTCGGCGGGAGCGGGTCGGGCGCCTTCGTCAGCAGCAGCGCGATGAGCTTGCCGAAGTTGTCGGCGTCGATCGGCAGCCGCCCCGAGAGCAGCAGGTAGAGCAGCACGCCCACCGCGTAGACGTCGGCCCGGGCATCGACCGTCCCGCCCGAGGCCTGCTCCGGCGACATGCTGGTCGGCGTGCCGATGATCGCCCCGTCCATCGTCGAGACGGTGGGCGCGTCGGGCGTCAACTGCGTGAGCTTGGCGACGCCGAAGTCGAGCACCTTCACGTAGTCGGGGTCGCCCTGCCGCTTGATGAGGAAGACGTTGTCGGTCTTCACGTCGCGGTGCACCACGCCCAGCCGGTGCGCGGCAGCAAGCGCCGAGGCCACCTGCGACATGATGTGCACCACGCGCTCGACGGGCAGCGGGCCCTTCGCCAGCCGGGCGCTGAGCGTCTCGCCCTGCAGCAACTCCATCACGAAGTAGACGGCAGACGGCTTGCCGTCGGGCCCGGTCTCCTGGCCGAAGTCGGAGATCTCCACGATGTGCTCGTGGTTGATCTGGTTCACCGAGCGCGCTTCCTGGAAGAAGCGATGGATCAGGTCTTCGCGCTGGTACTGCTCGGGCCGCAGCACCTTGATCGCCGCCTGGCGCCCCAGCAGCGTGTGCCGCGCGAGGAAGACCTGGCCCATCGCGCCCTCGCCGAGGAGCTCCTGCAGCTCCCACGGCCCGAGCATGCGCAGCCCGATGCCGCTGCGCCTGGTGTTGGCTGCCGGCACCACGTGGCCGGCCGAGACGCGCGTGCGGTTGGCTTCCCCCAGCGCCTTGATGAACTCATCGACGGTGCGGAAGCGGTCCGAGAGGTCGA
>JBBRUE010000062.1:0-14318 GCA_038248085.1 Myxococcales bacterium
CTCGGGCTGGTTCGCCGTCCGCTTCATGAGGAAGCTGCTGTACGTGAGCACGCCCGTGAGCGGGTTGTTGATCTCGTGGGCCACGCCGGCGGCGACCTGGCCGATGCCCGCCAGCTTCTCGGCGTGGGCGACCTGCGCGAGGAGCTGCTGTTCGCGCTCCGCGTTCGCCAGCCGCAGCAGGTTGCGCACCCGCAGGGCGAGCACCCGCCGCGAGACCGGCTTGAGCAGGTACTCGTCGCCGCCCGCCTCGAGGCTCGCCGCCTCCTTCACCTCGTCGGGTTGATCGGCGGTGAGGAAGATGACCGGCAGGCGGGCGAAGCGGGGCTGGGCGCGGATGCGGCGGCAGACCTCCAGCCCGTCCATCTCGGGCATGCGCACATCGAGCACCACGAGATCGATGCCCCCCTGGTCGAGGCGCTCGAGGGCCGCCGGCCCATCGTCCGCGGTCGCCGGCTCGTAGCCTTCGTGGAGCAGGTACTGCGCGAGGAGCTTCAGGTTCGTCGCGTCGTCGTCGACCACCAGCACCCGCGCCTGGCGGGTCGGGGTCGTTGAACCCGCAAAGTCATATCGTCCTGTCGCCACGAGACACCTCCACCGCGACCGACTGCGGATTCACTTTGCGCGCCGACCGGCCACGAAGTCGAGCAGATCGTCCGTCAGCGGCGCCTCGAAGCGCACCGGGAGCCGCGTGGTGGGGTGCTGCAGCTCGAGCACCGCCGCGTGCAACGCCTGCCGTGGGAGCCGCAGCCGCGCCCACGCCTCGGGCTCGAGCGTGCGCTTGCTGAAGCGATCGAAGAAGCCGGGGTCGGGCCCGTACATCTTGTCGCCCACCAGCGGGAAGCCGGCGCGCTGCGCGTGAATGCGGATCTGGTGCTGGCGCCCGGTCTCGGGGAAGCAGCGGAGCACCGCGAAGTCGGCCCCGTCGCGCGAGAAGCGCTGCTCGACCTGGAACCGCGTGCGCGCCGCCTTGCCTTCCTTCTCGTCGATGCGCACCGCGATGCGGATCAGCTCGGTGCCCTCGGCGATCGGCGCGTCGATGGTGAAGTCGTCTTCCCGGGGCTGCCCTTCGACCACCGCGAGGTACTGCTTCTGCACCCGGCCGTCGTGGAAGCTCTTCATCAACCGCTGGCAGGCCTCGAGCGTGCGGCCACACACCACCAGGCCCGAGGTCTCGCGATCGAGCCGGTGGGCCGGGTCGGCCCGGAAGTCGGCCCCGTGGAGGCGCTTGAGCTGCTCGACCAGGGTGTTGTGGAAGTACCGCGCGGTGGGGTGGATCGGCAGGCCCGGCGGCTTGTTGAGCACCAGCAGCGCCTCGTCGCGGTACACCTCCTGAATCGCCTCGGGCCCGGGCACCGTCGGCTCGTCGAGCAGCCGTCGCCGCAGCTCGAAGGTCAGCCCCGGCCACACCGAGGTGGACGGCTTGAGGCGGCGCTCGAACACCAGGTCGTTCTCGATGATCTCCTGCACCCGCGTGCGCGACGCCCGGCGGATCTTCTCGCAGAGGTACTTGTCGAGCCGCCAGCCGGCGTAGTTGGGCTCGACGGTGTAGCGGATGAGCACCACCCCTCCGGCCCCGGGCGCGAGGGGCGCCCCGTCGTCGAGGCCGGCATCGTCTTCATCGAAGGGCTCCACCGGGGCGTCCTTCCCACTTCGGGCGACCCACGTCACGCGCACCCTCGACTGTCGTGCCTTGGAGGGTAAGGTGCGCTCCCGTGATTCACACCGTCTTCGCGGTGGTGGCGCTGGTTGCCGCCGCCGGACCCCAAACGGCGATCGTCGACATCGACGCCCCCGACCTCATGATGGGCCTCGGCGCCCAGGTCACCCGTGCGCTCGTCACCGAGGCGCAGGCGCAGAAGTTCGACCTCGTCACCCCCGATGAGCTGCGCGGCAAGCTCGACGCGCGCCACTACGAGGCCCTCAAGAAGTGCGGGGGCAAGCCGGCCTGCGTGGCCCAGGAGCTCGAGCCCCTGGGCATCAAGCGCGCGGTGCTCGGGCAGCTGGGCCGCGACGAGAAGAACTACCTCCTCAAGCTGTGGCTCATCGACGTGACCACGATGACGGTGCTCGCCGACGTCGACCGCCCCATCCTCATCGCCGCGCGGCGCTTTCAGCACGAGGTCGAGCAGGCCGTGCCGCCGCTGCTGCGGGGCGAGCGCGAGGCCCGCGGCACCTTGACCCTCGCGGCCAACCTCGCCGACGCGCAGATCACCCTGAACGGCGAGTTCGTCGGCACGCCGCCGCTCACCCTGACCCTCAAGCCCGGGAAGTACGAGGTGAAGATCGATCGCAAGAAGTACCTCCCTATCACCCGGCTGCTGGGCGTCGAGGCGAACCAGGAGACGAAGACCGAGTTCAAGCTGCTCCTCAAGCCGGGGGAGATCCCCGACGACCAGGTCGTCCCCTCGCTCACCAGGAAGCCCGACGTCGTGCAGCCGACCACCGTCAGCCTCTCGGCGCTCACCTGGATCCTCGGGGGCGCCACCCTCGCCGCGGGCGGCACCGGCCTCGCCTTCGGCCTCATCGCGCGCAAGCAGGAGACCACGCTGCGCGAAGGCTATGAGCCGGCGACCGACACCTTCCAGGGCACCCGCGCCACGGCGCTCGAGCAGAACCGCAACGCGCTCGTCGCCAACGTCGCCCTCGGCGTCGCCGGCGCGGCGCTCATCGGCACGGTCATTTCCGGCATCGTCGACGGCACCCACGCGGTGCAGGTCGCGCCCGCCGTCACGCCCGGCGGGGCCGCCGTCACCGTCCGAGGGACCTTCTGATGCGCGCGCTCTGCCTCTTCCCGCTCATCGCCCTCGCGGCGTGCACGCAGCTCAACCCCAACGCCGGCCGCTTCAGTTGTGCGACGGGCGCCGACTGCGGCGAGGGCTTCGAGTGCCGTCCCCAGTTCGCCGGCGGCGGGCGTTGTTTCCGCCTCGGGGAGTGCCTCGACACCGAGAAGTGCGACGGGGCCGACGAGAACTGCGACGGCCGCATCGACGAGACCTTCCCCGAGCAGGGCACCGCGTGCCCCACCGGCAAGCTCGGGGTGTGCAGCGCCGGCACCCGCATCTGCGTGGTGGGCGCGCTCGCCTGCGAGCAGACCGTGATGGCCTCCACCGAGCGCTGCAACGGCATCGACGACAACTGCAACGGCAGCGTCGACGAGACCTTCGACTTCACCTCCGACGAGTCGAACTGCGGCGCGTGCGGTCAGGCCTGCGACGGGGGCACCACCTGCCTCACCTCGCGCTGCGAAGAGACGAGCTGTGGCGACGGGGCCGACAACGATCTCGACGGGCGCACCGATTGCCAGGACGATTCCTGCCTCGGGCTGGAGTGCGTCACCCCGGCCCCGCCGGCCTGGCGCTGCGGCGTGATCTTCGCCTCGGATGCGGGGAACACCGACGGGGGCGCCGATGCGGGCCTTTCTGACGGAGGCAGCGATGCCGGCACGTGGGACGGGGGGCCGGTCTTCGGGTGCTACGCGCCCGAGACGGACTGCGCCAACGGCCTCGATGACGACGGCGACGGCGCGGCGGACTGCCTCGACTTCGACTGCGCCGATCGTGTCTGCGCCAGCGGTACCACCTGTACCAACCGCCTGTGCCCGGGGCCCGGATGAGACTTCTTCTCGCATCGCTGGTGTGCTGCAACGTCGCGCTCGCTCAGACCGTCGTGCCGTGGACCTCGCAGACGAGCAGCATCGCCTCGACCCAGGCCGGTGACCCGGCGTTCGTCTCCCTTCCCCGGACTGGTGATGCGGGCGTCGACCTGATCATCGGCACCGACACCGCGCAAACCGGCGTCTACACGTGGAACGCCGACGGTCAGCTCAAGCAGCTCATTCCCCTCGGGCTGGTCGCCGCGGCCGACGCGCGGGGAACGCTGGTGGTGGTCGCTCAGTCGAACGGCGCGCTCATCACCTTCGAGGCGAGCGCCGACGGAGGCCTCACCCGCCTGTTGCCGGTCTCCCAGAGCGTGCCCACGCCAGGCCACGTCGCCTTGCGGGCCCTCGATGATGCGGGCTTCGAGGTGTGGGTCGACACCTCGAGCCCCACGCTCCGGCACTTCGCGCTGAACCGGCTGTCGGCGGCCGAGCTGCAGTACTTCCCGTTGGCCGACGTGGCGGTGCCGCAGACGCCTTCCGGGCTCGCGGTCGACGATCGCACCGGCCGGGTCTACGTCGCGCTGCCGACGCTCGGCGTGGTGGCCGTGGAGCCGGATCAGCAGGTGAACTTCGTCATCTCCATCGACGCGGGCCAGCTGGGCCCGGTGGTCGGCGGCCTCGATCTCTACCCGGCGGCTGATGGCGGCACGCTCCTCTTCTCGACCTCGCCTTCGCAGGAGACGATCGTCGTCCACCAGGTCGACGGCCTCCAGGCGACGTGGGTGGCGGCCTTCGCCGTCCACCAGCCGGGCAACAGGTCGGTGCGGGCGCGGCTGCCGCGGCACCTCGACGTGTACGAGCATGCGTTCGAGGGCTTCCCGCGGGGGGCGCTGATCGTCCACGACGGGGTGAGCGCCAACTACAAGCTCGTCTCGCTGGCCGATGTCGACGACGCTGGCATCTCCATTCCCCCTCCCTTCGAGATGGGCGAGAGCGTGGATGCCGGCCTGCTCCCCGATGGCGGCACGACGGACGGCGGCACGGCCCGCGACGGAGGCCCGTCGGGCGGTGGTGGCGGCACCGGTGGCCAGCCCGGGAACATGCCCGGCATCGACCCCACGCCGACTCCGTGCGGCTGCACCGGCGGCCCCCTCGTCATCCTTCCTGCCCTCCTCCTGCTGTGGTGGATTCGCCGCCCCCGCTCGTGACCGACTCGACCATGAAAAGACTCGTCTTCGCCCTCTGTGCGGTGCTCCTCAGCTGTCAGACGCCTCGTGAGGCAGAGCACGCCGCGGTTCCCATCACCCCGGCCCCGCTGACGCTCCCCGCGACGCCCG
This sequence comes from Myxococcales bacterium, assembly GCA_038248085.1. Classification (GTDB taxonomy): domain Bacteria; phylum Myxococcota; class Myxococcia; order Myxococcales; family Myxococcaceae; genus Archangium_A. The sequence continues at coordinate 4,936 of JBBRUE010000062.1, forward strand.
CGCAGTCGAACCAGGCCAAGCGCATCACCCTCATCGGCACCAACGACGTGCACGGCTGGGTGATGGGCATGAAGGAGACCTTCCCGCGCGGCGAGATCCGCTATGGCGGCGTCGCGACCTTCGCGGCCTACGTGCAGGTGCTCCGGCAGGACAACCCCGACGGCGTGGTGTTGGTCGACGCGGGCGATCTCTTTCAGGGCACGCTGGTCTCGAACCTCACCGAGGGCAGCGTGGTGATCGAGGCCTTCAACCAGCTCGGCTACGACGCCTCGGCCATCGGCAACCACGAGTTCGACTACGGCCCGGTGGGGCCGATCTCCGCTGCGACCCAGGCGACGATGGACCCGTTCGGCGCCCTCAAGGCCCGCATCGCGCAGTCGAAGTTCCCGCTGCTGTCGACCAACATCTACGAGGCCCGCACCGGCGATCGCCCCTCGTGGCTGCCCAGCGACGGCAGCCTGATCATCGAGCGCCACGGCCTGAAGATCGGCCTCTTCGGGCTCACCACGCCGCAGACGCCGACGGTGACGCTGCCGATCAACGTGGCGGGCCTCAAGTTCCGCCCGCTCAACTCCGAGGCGCTGGCCGCCGCCACCAGCCTGCGCGCGAGGGGCGCGGACCTCGTCATCGCCATGGTGCACGCCGGCGGCCGCTGCGGCGACTGCTCGAAGAAGGAAGACCTCTCGAGCTGCGACGTCGACGCCGGGGAGATCTTCGAGATGATGAAGGGCCTGCCCGAGGGCACGCTCGACGCGGTGATCGCCGGCCACACGCACATGCAGATCGGCCACATGGTCAACGGCACGCCGGTGATGCAGAGCTGGGCGCTGGGCCGCTACTTCGGCGTCATCGAGCTGGCCGTCGACCCGGTCACCAAGAAGGTGATCCCCGGGCGCACGCAGATCAACTCCGGCATCGAGATCTGCGAGACGTGGGACGTCGAGACCAAGAGCTGCGACCCGAAGAAGCTGCGGCCGCGGGCCGACCAGGTGACGCCGGTCTCGGCGAAGTTCCGTGGGCAGATCATCCGCACCGACGAGACCGTGCTCCAGGCGATGCAGCCGGCGGAGCAGGCCGTCGCCGAGCTGCAGCAGAAGCCGCTGGGCCTCACCGTGCCCGTGGCCCTGGGCCGGGTGTACGAGGGCGAGAGCGAGCTGGGCAGCTTCCTCGCCGACTCGGTGCGCGCCATGTCGAAGGCCGACATCGCCCTGATGAACCCCGGCGGGCTCCGGGCCGACTTGAAGGAAGGGCCGCTCACCTACGGCACCGTCTACGAGGTGGTGCCCTTCGACAACACGGTGGCGATCCTCGACCTCACCGGCGAGCAGCTCGAGCGCCTGCTGACCGCCGCCTTCGGCTCGAAGAAGGGCGTGTTCCAGGTCTCTGCCCTCGAGGTGAAGCTCAGCCGCTGCGTGGTGCCCGATCGCCTGCGCGGCTTCACCCTGCCGGGCGGCAAGAAGCTCGACCCGGCGAAGAAGTACAAGGTGGCGATGCCCGACTTCCTCGCCCGCGGCGGCGACGGCTTCGCCCCGGTGCTGGCCACCATCGACCCCGCGCAGGTCGATCTCGCGGAGAACAAGGGCAGCAACCTCCGCGACGATCTCATCTCGTACTGGCAGGCGAAGAAGGAGACCTTCAAGCCGCCGAAGGCCGGCCGGGTCACCTTCGTCGCCGGCGAGATCTGTGGTGCGTCTCATAAGTCCGACACCACCGTTCACATGCCGTGACGTGACAATACGTGACAGGGCACTTTTCAAACCCTCGTCATCTCGATAGAAATCCATCTGGGGCCGAGAAATCGGCTCGAAAAGGGGGTCGGTTCACGACTTCCTCGCTACGGTTCCCGAGACTCTCGACGCCGTCAGAAGGAGATCAGGTGCTCTACAAGGTCACGCCGATGCTCACCCCGGTTGAGGTGAAAGACGCGCCGTCCCTGCCCAAAGAGGCGCGCAAGCGTCGCAAGTCGGCGGTGTTCGACGCCGACGGGCACGAGGTGCTCATCACCATGATGTGCCTCAAGTGCCGCTCGATGAAGCCGCTGGGCATGTTCGGGCTGCGCAAGATGGCCGACGGGGCTATCCGCAACCAGCCCTGGTGCCGCGGCTGCCGCTCGGGCGCGGGCACCAAGAAGAAGCCAGAGCTCGAGGCGCCGGCGATCGCAGCCCCCGCCGCCGAGCTGGTGGCCACGCCGGTCGTGGTCGACGAGCAGCCGGTCGCCGTGAAGGCGCCGATGACGCCGCTCGAGGAGCTGATGGCCGCCGACGGGCCGAGCTGACTTTTCGCGGGTCCACCGCGCAGAAACACAAAAGCCCCGCTTCCGTGTTGGAAGCGGGGCTTTCATTTTCTTCAATGCCTGCTGCGTTGTGGAGGTGAACGGGATCGAACCGATGACCTTCGCTTTGCGAACGCGACGCTCTCCCAACTGAGCTACACCCCCATGAATGCAGGGCCCCGACGTCGCAGCGGGCGGCGGGCTGACTACGTGCTTACGGGCCTTGGTGTCAAGATCGGAAAACAGTCGTCAACTCGATGACTTTGGAATTTGACGCGGCGGTACGCAGGTGCAAAAAAGTGCGACTTTCCGATGCCTCCTGTGACGAAGACTTTGAGCCCGGCCGAGCTCGCAAAACTGGAGCATGCCTTCGCGACTGATCCTGGATCAGAGGCCTACAAGCCTCTGGCCGAGGCGTATCTCGGCATGGGCCGATTCATGGAGGCGATGGTCGTCTGCAAGAAGGGTGTGAAAGCGCACCCGGCCTTGCCTGACCCCCGCGTGCTCCTGGCGCGTGTCTACGCCGATCAGGGCAAGGACAAGAAAGCCATCGAGGAGCTGACCGGCGCGCTGCAGGTCTCGGCGACCGACAAGATCGCCCTGCGGATGATGGGCTCGCTGCAGATCAAGAGCGGTGACGCCGCCCCGGGCCGGGAGAACCTGCTCAAGGCCTTCGAGGCCGACCCGAAAGACGCGGAGACGCTCGAGGCGATGCAGAAGGCCGGCGTGCCGGTGCCCAGGCCGGTGGTGGTCGAACCGCCGCCGCCGCCTCCCGCGCCGGTGGTCGTCGCGCCGCCCCCGGTGCTCGCCCAGGCCGCGGATCCCCAGCCGTCGGTGGTCATCGACGGAGGCAACGGTGCTCCTGCGCCGACCGTCCGCGCGACGCAGCCGCGCACGCAGCAGTCGGGTCAGCCGCGTGCGGCCCAGCCCCGCGCGCCGCAGCCGGTGCGCCGGCCGGTCACCCAGGAATTCGAAGGGCCGGAGAACTCCGACGTCAGGCAGCGGCCGCAGTCCGGGCCGCAGCGGGGTGGCGCGTCGAAGGCCGTGTTCTTCCTCCTGCTGTTCGCGGTGCCGGTGGGCGCGGCGGCGTACTTCGGCATCGGCCAGTACCGGGCGAAGCAGATCCGCGAAGCGAACGTGGCGATCCGCGAGGCGACGACGCTCATCAAGAGCGACACCTTCAAGGGCTACGAGCAGGGCATCGCGAAGTCGCAGTTCGCGCTCGACCTCGACGCGTCGGCCGACACCAACCGCAACGCGCGCGGGCTGCTGGCCTACGCCTATACGATCCGGTGGGGCGAGCACATCCACGACGACTCCAACCGCGAGAACGCCGACAAGAACATCAAGGCGGGCATCGCGAACAAGGAGCAGTCGTCGTACCTCCACGCGGCCGACGCGATGTTCAGCTTCTACGACGGCAAGACCGACGAGGGTCTGAAGGCCATCGAGGAGCGGATCAAGACGGCGGAGGCCGACAAGAAGCAGGTCAGCCTCTACTACCTGACGCGCGGGGTGCTGCAGACGAACAACGGCGACCTCGAGGCCGCGAAGGACTCGCTCGATCGCGCGCAGGCCATCGCGCCTGACGACCCGCGGGTCTACGTGGCGATCGGCAACCTGAACCGCCGGCGCGGCTCGGACATGGTGGCGCTGTCGGCCTACAACAACGCGCTCAAGTACACGCGCAACTCGCACCCCGATGGGTTGCTGGGCACGGCGAACCTGATCCTCGACCAGGAGAACCCGGGCAACGGCTACTGCATGGCGGCGAAGTACGTGAAGACGCTGCAGGGCATGGCGGACTCGGCGGCGCCCCGCCAGTTGGCGACCAACGCCTTCGTGAACGCGCTGTTGATCAGCCGCGTGTCGCACGACATCCCGCAGTACACCGACAAGACCTTCCAGAAGACGCTCGAGGACTGCACGGGCGTGAAGCCCGACGAGGCGCAGGCGAAGAAGGACATCGCCACCGCGGAGGCGGACGGCCTCTCGCAGGACCGCAACAACCCGGAGCTGTACCTCATTCGTGGGCGGCGGCTGGCCTACGAGGGCAAGCTCGACGAGGCGGCGGCGGAGATCCGCAAGGCGATCGAGATGAACTCCAAGGCCTCCCACTTCCACGTGGAGCTGGCGAAGGTGCTCTCGAAGAAAGAGGGCGGCGAGGCGGCGGCGGAAGAGGCGCTCAAGAAGGCGCTGACGATGGTGCCGGCGAGCCCGAAGCTCTACTCGATGCTGGGCCAGGCGCAGTTCAAGCAGAAGAAGTTCAACGAGGCGCGGGAGACCTTCGAGAAGGCGGTGTCCGACCCGAAGACGAAGAACCCCGAGGCGCGGTTCTTCCTCGGGAAGATCTACCGGGACGACAAGAAGGACTTCGCGAAGGCGATCGAGAACTTCAAGAAGGCGGGCGAGGAGTACTTCTCCGACCCCACCATGGCCTCGGCGGCCTACGACGAGCTCGGCCTGGCGTACGAAGCGAAGGGCGACAAGGACGGGGCGGGCGCGAGCTACGAGAAGGCGCTCAACGCCGACAAGGAGAACGCGGCTCCGTACTGCCACTACGCGCGGCTGCTCGCCAAGGATCCGAAGGAGAAGGACAAGGCGAAGCTGCTGGCGCAGCAGTTCCTGAAGATGGCGCCGCGCGACGCGTGTGCCGACGAGATGCAGCGCCTCTGAGCGTTTCGCGCCTCACCTCCTGATGGGTGGGGCGGTCACTTGTGCGGCGGAGCGGAGCGCGTTACGTGCGCCCAGTCTTGAGAGCCGAACCCTTGATTGCTCCGACGTTGGAACCTGCGGCTGACCCGGCCCCGCGTACGCTCGGGGCGGTCGTCGCGGACTACGTGTCGCTCACCAAGCCGGGGCTCTCGGGCCTGGTGCTCTTCACCGCCGCGGGCGGGATGCTGCTCTCGGGGCGGTCGCTCGACTGGAAGACCTGGCTCTTCGCGATGCTGGGCACCGCGGGGACGGTCGGAGCGGCGAACACCATCAACTGCGTGATCGAGCGCGAGTCGGATCGTTTCATGGCGCGCACGGCGAACCGGCCGTTGCCGACGAAGCGGCTGAGCGTGGCGCAGGCGCTGGCGTTCTCGGTGGTGCTGGCGTGCGTGTCGGTGCCGTTGTTGTGGGCCGGGGTGAACTGGCTGACCGGGGTGCTGGGGGTGGTGGCGCTGTGCAGCTACGCCTTCGTGTACACGCCGATGAAGTCGCGGACGCACTGGGCGATGCAGGCCGGGGCGTTCCCCGGGGCGTTGCCTCCCTTGATGGGGTGGACGGCGGCGACCGGGCGCATCGAGGTGCCGGGGTTGGTGCTCTTCGCGATTCTGTTCTTCTGGCAGTTGCCGCACTTCATCGCGATCGCGCTGTTCCGGAAGAATGAGTACCAGGCGGCCGGGCTGACGAGCTTGCCGCTGCAGAAGGGCGATGACGTGGCCCGGCTGCATGCGGTGGGGTACGTGGCGGTGCTGCTGGGGGTGTCGGTGCTCCCGTTCTTCGTGGGGGTGGCGGGGTGGCTGTACCTGGCCGCGGCGCTCGGGCTCGGGACGTGGTTCGCGGTCGTCGCGGTGCGCGGGTGGCGTGGGAAGCTCGGGCCGGTGTGGGCGAGGCAGTTCTTCCTGACGTCGCTGATGTACCTGACGGGGCTGTTCGGGGCGCTCGCGCTCCCTGCCATCTGAGGTGTGTCCTGACCTGTCCCGGGTCGGTGACCCGGGGCTTGTCACACCCGGCGGGTGGGACTACATGAACGTCCTCGCAGGTGGGGGGCCGGCTCCAAACAAGTTCGAAGAGCGCAGAACCATGGTGGAAACCAGCGCCACACCGAGGAAGAACCGCGTGTCGCTGAGCGACGTGCCCCGGGTCCATGGGGAGACGGCGCTGCAGAAGGTGGGTGGGCGGTGGGTCGCTGCGACGCCGGACGACCAATTGCATAGCTTCGAGGGCGCCGACGGGGTGGTGTCGGAAGTAGGGGAGCGGATCGTCGCGCTGATCGACGGGAAGCGCTCCGTGGCCGACATAGTCGAGACGCTGCTGAACGAGTTCGAAGTGACACGCGAGGTGGCCGAATCGGACACCTTGGATTTCATTGGTTTACTGGCCGATAAACACGTTTTGACGATCTGAATCACCTGGGGTCGTCCGGACACTGAAGGGATTGGGGAGCGCCATGGTTCGAGGGCACATGATGCGGGGGGCTTGGGCGGTTACTGCCATCGGGATGGTTCTGTCGGGGTGCAACTGCGACCCGGTGAAGCCGCCGGTCGACTGCACCGACACGACGGTGACCATCGAGACGACGCCTGCTTCGGGTCTGATCGCGGGGACGGCCTTCGACGTGGCGGTCACCGTCAAGGACTCGACGGGCGCTTCGTTCGACATCGACGCGGCGACGCTCAAGGTGGGCGGCGGTACGGCGCTCACGGGCAACGTCAGCGGCAACCGGGCGACGTTCACTGGTGTGACGTCAGCGGCCGGGAGCCAGGTCCTCGAGGCCTCGATCGCGAAGGGCACGTGCTCGAAGACCGCGACCACGACGGTCACGGTCGACCCGGTGAACTGCACGCCGGCGGTGACGCTGGTGGAGTTCCCCCAGGACGTCGCGCCGCTGGGCGTGCTCAACCGCACCGAGCTTCCCGCGGGGACGAACCTGCAGGTCAAGGTGACGGCCTCGTGTGTTTCGGGCGTGCAGGTGCGGGTCAAGAAGGGCGCGACCGAGGTTGGTGCGCTCACCGCGTTCACGAATGGTGTCGCGACGCTGACGCTGCCGACGCTGCCGGACTCCGACAGCGCCCGCTACGACCTCTTCGCGGAGCTCGTACGTGGTGGCGCGGCCGTCAACACCGTCTCCAGCAACCCCGCGGCCTCGGCGACCATCCAGGTCAGCCGCGCCGCACCGGTTGTCGCGCTCACCAACCGTGCTGCCTATGGCCCTCTCGATGACGCCGATGGTGTCACCGCGGGATTCCAGGTGCGCATCACGGGCACGGCACCAATGGACACCACCTGTACGCTGGCCATCACTGGCAAGCCCGCACAGGCTGCGAATCCAAACTCGATGGGCAATGTGTCCGCTGATTTCACGGTGACGTCGGGTTCCTACACGGCGACGCTGACTTGCACCGACGCCGCCGGCAACGGTGGCATCGCGACGTCGTCCTTCGTGGTGGATTTCGATCCTCCGGTCATCACCATCGTGTCTCCAGCGACGGCTGATGGCGGGGCGACGATGGTCGTTACTCAGTCTCCCCTTCAGATCCAGGTCGCGACCACGGGCGCAGAGGATGGGTCTCTCGCTGAGGTCTTCCGGAATGGCGTGTCGGTCGGCACCGGAATTGTGATGAACGGAATGGTGACCCTGAGCGTGCCTTTTGGCATGGACGGCACCTACGCAATCTCCGTCCACGTGGCAGATCTCGCCGGAAATCAGGCGGTCGTAGACTTTACCGTGTCGGTGACGCTCGATGGTTGTGGCCTTACGTTCACCCGCCCTGCGACGAGCCCCGCGCTTCTCACTCCTGCACAGATGGCAAACGGGGCTTACTCCTTCCAGACCGCCAGTAAGGCCAGTTGTGCCAACCAGTCAGTGGCGTTGTTCCGTTCCGACGTCCTGGTGGATGGTGGCGTCAGCCCGGAGGTTGCCAGTGGCACTGCGACCGTGAACGCCTCGGGGCAGACCGCCTTTAACCCCCTCACGTTGCCGAGTGGTGACTACGTGTTCCGCGCTGCAGTGACCAACATCGGAGTGGATGCGGGTGTGAGCACTGCGACCTGTCAGGTGACGGTCGATCTTGACGGCCCGGTGATCACCAATCCGGTTCTGCCGACCAACGCGACGTTTGCAACAATCGGCGCCTCTCAGGACACGCAGCCAGGAACGCCCGGTGTGCAGCGCACGCTTACGTTCTCTGCTCGTATCCCTGTCGGCGGTCGCATCGACGTGTGCACTACGCAGGCGGTCAATCCCGTCACGACGACGGCGCGGCCAACCTCACTTGAGTGTGGTGCCGGTTGGTACGTGCTCCAGCAGGGTGTGACGAGCCCGGTGAGCGGCTTCACCTTCCCTGAGGGCACCTACGACATCAAGATCGTCGTGGTTGGCGGTGGTCTGGCAGTGGCGCCCGCCTCCCCGCCGGTTTCGGTCTTCGTCGACGCGACTCGACCCTGTCTCAACATGCGGCGCCTCCCGCAAGACGCGAATGCGGACCTCCGACTCAATATCGCGGAACTCAGCGGGGCAGGTCCGCAGATCGAGTTCCAATTGTGTGCCGGTGACTCGCCCTCCACTTTGTCTGCCGCGTCTGCCGTGGTGGTCAGGGATATCGTTGGCGGGGCTGTTGGCGCCGTGCGTGCGTCGACTGCATCGTTTGCCAACAACAAATACACGATCACCCTCACGGGGTCGTACACCACTGAGGTCGACCTCGACCTGTTCGTCGAACTCACGGACCTGGCTGGCAACAAGAACCTCTTCGTGGCCCCCAGCACGACGGATGTGTCGAGCTTCACCTTCCGCGTCGACCCGGTCGCTCCGACCTGCGACATCCAAAGCCCGGGTGCAGGGCAGACACTCATCGGCCTGGCTGGCGTGACGGGCGGGATGTTCCCCGTCATCGTTGGTACTTCCCCAGATGTCGGCACCAACGGAGTTCGGGTCACCTTCGGTTCGACCGCTGCACGTGACCTGACGCCCTCGAACAATGTGGCGCAGACGACGTATGCAGTCACCGGGACGAACGCCTACGCGATTGTTGGCCGCTGCACGGACTTGTCGGGCAACGCCAGCAACGCGACGACCCGCAACATCACCATCGACCTCGACGCGCCGACCTGCACGATCACGGCGCCCGCGGCCATGACGTACACGGTGAACCAGATCGCAACCTCAGTCACAGTAGTCGGTGCTGAGGGCCAAGCGGTCACCATTCGTTCCAGTCTCCAGGGGGCTCCGTTGACCACGACCCTGGTCGTCGCGAGCGGGGTGGCGAGTGGCAACCTGAGCTACCCGAACGGGACGCAGTCGGTGACCGCGGAAGTTCGAGATGCCGCTGGCAATCTCGGCACGGCAACCGTTGCGAACGTCATCGTGAACTCGACTTCGTGTGCGCTGGCGTTCACCAAC